>NZ_JBMOGV010000015.1:0-29277 GCF_049318185.1 Flavobacterium sp.
TGTTGTCACCCAAGGAGAAGAAGTTAAAACACTTCGTGTGATTAAACGATAATATTTATTAACTAAATTTTTAAAACCCTCTTCAAGAAATTGAAGGGGGTTTTTTGTTTGATTTACTTTTCATTTAGATATTACAGAAAAGAAAAAATTAGAAATTCAGAAGGAAGAATTATTATTGAAACTTGAAAAACAAAATGAAAGTTTAAACGATTATGCCCACATGGTATCCCATGATTTAAAATCTCCTTTAAATTGATATAGAAGAAAACACAGTGTTAATTGTTAAAGATGTTTTGCCAGTTAGCCGACGCAATCGTCCTGAGCTAATGAAAAACTTGAAATTATTATAATTATTATTCGGTACCAAGCCTCATTAATTTTAATGAAATAAATAATTGATTTTTATACAATTAAGAATCATTTATAATTCAAATTCAGAAGTAAAAAACAACTTCACATTTGGAAATTTGTTTTGCGTCATTTGTATAGTGAATTCTGAGTCTGCTAAAAACACTAATTGATCGTATTTATCGTAGGCTAGAAATTTTTGTTTTATTCTTTTGAATTCTTTAAATTCTTCACTTTTTGGGTCATTAGGTTTTACCCAGCAAGCTTTGTGAATAGGAAAGTTTTCATAACTACATTTTGCACCATATTCATGTTCTAATCGGTATTGTATCACTTCATATTGAAGAGCTCCTACTGTACCTATCACTTTTCGGTTATTCATTTCAAGTGTGAATAGCTGAGCGACACCTTCATCCATTAATTGGTCAACTCCTTTGTCTAATTGTTTTGCTTTCAATGGGTCAGCATTATTAATGTATCTAAAATGCTCTGGAGAAAAACTTGGTATGCCTTTAAAACTCATCATTTCTCCCTCTGTCAAAGTATCTCCAATTTTAAAGTTGCCCGTATCATGCAATCCTACAATATCTCCCGGATATGAGATGTCTACAATTTCTTTTCTTTCAGCAAAAAAAGCATTCGGACTAGAGAATTTTAAATTTTTATTTAACCTTACATGAGTATAGGGTTTGTTTCGTTCAAAAGTTCCCGATACAATTTTGATGAAAGCTAATCTGTCGCGGTGTTTCGGATCCATATTGGCATGAATTTTAAACACAAAACCACTCATTTTTTCTTCTTCAGGATTTACTAAACGTGTTTCTGATTCTTTTGGTCTTGGTGATGGTGCAATCTCAACAAAACAGTCGAGCAATTCTCTAACCCCAAAATTGTTCAATGCAGAACCAAAAAAAACGGGTTGTAAATCACCTTTTAAATAAGCCTCCCTATCAAAAGCAGGATAGACCTCTGCAATTAGCTCGAGTTCTTCTCTTAATTTGTTTGCTGGTTTTTCACCAATTATTTTTTCAAGTTCGGGGCTGTTACTATCAGAAAAAGCGATAGTATCTTCTATGTTTTTACGACTATCACTACTAAAAAGATTGATGTTTTGTTCCCAGATGTTATAAATTCCTTGAAAATCATAACCCATGCCAATTGGAAAACTCAAAGGCGTAACGTTTAATTTCAATTTTTGTTCCACTTCGTCCATTAAATCAAAAGCATCTTTTCCTTCGCGATCCAATTTATTTATGAAAACTATAATTGGGATGTTTCGCATTCTACAAACTTCAACCAATTTTTCAGTTTGTTCCTCAACACCTTTTGCTACATCAATAACCACGATTACACTATCAACAGCGGTTAATGTTCTAAAAGTATCCTCGGCAAAATCCTTATGCCCTGGTGTATCAAGAATATTTACTTTTTTGTCTTTGTAATTAAAGGCTAATACAGAGGTTGCAACAGAGATCCCTCTTTGACGCTCAATTTCCATGAAATCTGATGTAGCCCCTTTTTTTATTTTATTATTTTTCACAGCACCGGCCTCTTGAATAGCACCTCCAAAAAGCAACAATTTTTCCGTTAATGTTGTTTTTCCGGCATCAGGATGCGAGATTATTCCAAAGGTTCTTCGTCGTTCAATTTCTTTTAAAAAACTCATGATTTTTATTAAATAGTTTGCAAAAATAGTATTATTTACTCATTAATTTGTTAAGAATTTTTTTTCTGACCTATACAATTATATGACTAATAAAAGTGCTGTTAATAAATTTTTGTTAATAGTACACCCGATAGTTGTGTAATATGATTGAATTGTTAATTTTGTTGATTGTAACATGATAAAATTAAAGTTATGTTACTTGAAATAAAATAAATTATAACAGTTTCATTTTAAATAAGAAAATTTACAGTAATGAGCATACAAAAATTATTTTTAGGATTATTATTAACAGTAACTTATACTGGATTAGCACAAAGTAACACAAAAGAAGTTCTGTTTACCATTAATGAAAAACCCTATTTTACTGATGAATTCTCTAGAGTTTATAAGAAGAATTTAGATTTGGTAAAAGATGAATCACAAAAAGATTTGAATCAGTATTTAGACTTGTTTATAGGTTATAAATTAAAGGTTAGTAAAGCCTATAAATTAGGGTTACAGGATAGTCCACAGTATCAAAACGAATTGAAATCGTATAGGACACAATTAAGCAAAAATTATTTTAATGATACTAAAATAACACAAGAACTTGTTGAAGAGGGCTATAATCGTTTACAAAAGGAAATTAGAGCTTCACATATTTTGATATTAGCGGATGAAAATGCTTCACCTGAAGACACTTTAAAAGCCTATAAAAAAATACAAGATATCAGTAAAAAAGCACTTGCTGGTGAAGATTTTAGTAGCTTAGCTTCTCAATACTCTGAAGATCCCTCTGCCAAAGATAATAAAGGTGATTTAGGTTTTTTCACTGCTTTTAGAATGGTTTATGCTTTTGAAAATGCTGCCTATAACACACAAAAAGGGAGTGTTTCCAAAATTATCAGAACACGTTTTGGTTACCATATCCTGAAAGTTAATGATGTTAGAGATAACCGCGGTGAAGTCACTGTGGCGCATATCATGATTTTAAATCCAAAGCCAGAAGATGCCGATCAGGATAAAGCAAAAAATACCATTGATGATATCTATTCAAAAATCCAGCAAGGCGAAAAGTTCGAAGATTTAGCTAAGCAGTTTTCTGAAGATAAATCTTCTTCTTCAAAAGGAGGAGTGTTAAACAAATTTGCTTCGGGACAATTAAGTTCTGAAGCATTTGAAAATGCTGCATTTTCATTGACTAAACCCGATGAAATTTCAAAACCTATTTCATCACAGTTTGGATGGCACATCATCAAATTGATTCAAAAGCATCCTATAAAGACTATTGATGAAATGAAAAATGAATTGGAGACTAAAATTGGAAAAGACGACAGGTCTAAAAAAATAGTGGCTTCATTGAATGAAAAATTAAGAAAAAAATACACCTCTAAAAAGGATACAAAGCAATTTGCTTTGCTTTCAAAATTAGTGACCAATGATTTTTATGAATCAAAGTGGACGCTTCCTGAAAATTTAAAAGACTACACTGCGCCATTTTTGACTATTGCTACTAAAAAAATTGATGGTAAAACCTTCTTGGAATTTATTGACAAACAACAAAAATCGGGATTAACTACTAAACCAATTTCAAAATTAGTAGACGCATTGTATGATAAATTCTTAGACGAGCAGTTGAAAGCCTATTACGATGATAATTTAGAGACAGAATTTGTAGAATTTGCTAATGTGATGGAAGAATATAGAGATGGTTTGCTGCTTTTTGATTTGATGGAAAAAGAGATTTGGGAAAAAGCAAAAACAGATACTGTTGGACTACAAAAATTCTATAATGACCATAAAATGGAACATTTGTGGAAGAATAGAGTAGAAGCCACTATACTTTCTTCTACCAAAATGGACATGATTAAGAAGGCATTAGCACTTTTGAAGAAAAAAACTGAACCACAAAAAATCAAAGAAAAATTAAACGTTGATACTATTATTAATGTTATGGCCAACACAGGCGTTTTTGAAGAAGGAAGTGATGCCTTGCCTAAAGCAACCAAATACGAAGTTGGGATTTCAGACATTTTTAAAGAAGGAGAATATTATTTTGTTCTCAAAGTAGACAAATTGCTACCAGCTGGAGTAAAAACCCTAGAAGAATGTAAAGGTAAAATTATAAACGATTATCAGCAATATCTTGAAAAAGGTTGGGTAGATGATTTGAAACAAGAGTTTACCGTAAAGATTAATAAAGATGTTTTTGAAAAAGTGAAAAAACAGCTAAATCCATAAAATGTTCAAAAATAGTTTTTACCTATTTTTTTTAATGGTTTGTTCCTGTAATTATTTCAAGCCAGAACAAAAAGCAGCGTCAATTGCAAGAGTTGGTAAAAACTATTTATACAAAACTGACATTGCAACCCTAGTTCCTGCAGGAACTTCAAAGGAAGACAGTTTGCTTATAGTTAGAGATTTCATTAATAGATGGGCAAGTCAGAAGTTAATTATAGAATCAGCAGAAAGGAATATAAGCGATAAGAAAAAAGCAGAATACAATGCTTTATTGAAACAATACAAGATTGATTTATATTCTAAAGCCTATATAGAAGAAGTAGTAAAAAATACCGTTGACACTATAGTAAAACAAGAAGAATTAAAAGAATATTACAATCAAAATAAAGAAAATTTTAAAACCAATGGAACTTTAGTTCGATTGAGATATATTAACCTCTCAAAAGACAATCCTCGATTTGGAACTATTAAAAATAAGTTTTTTAATTATACTAAAAAAGACAAAAAGTTTTGGGACACTTATGCACTACAATTTAAAAGTTTTGCATTAAACGATACTGTTTGGGTTGATATGGGTCAAGTGTATTCAAAATTACCTTTTATTAATCCTGACAATAGAGAAACATTAATTCAAGCAGGAAAAAGAATAGAGAAGGCAATTAATGATGATGTATATTTTGTAAAAATTACTACTGTTATTGATAAAAATCAATTATCACCTTTTCAGTATATCAAACCTACATTAAAAGAAGTTATTTTAAACAGAAGAAAATTAGAATTAATTAAAAAATTTGAAAAGGAAATCATAGAAGATGCCATTAAAAATAAAGATTATGAAATATATAAATAACAAACTCACCATCGCAATTATTACAACAATTTGTTCCGTGTGGTTTGTAAATGCTCAAGAAATTATTAAAGATACTGTGAAAACAAAATCGCAGTTCCTCAATTTTCAAAAGCAAAAAATAGATGGTATTATAGCCACTGTTGGCGATTATATCATATTAGATTCTGATGTAGATAAATCGTATTTGGAATTGTCAAGTCAAGGCAATTCAGTTAAAGACATTACACGTTGTCAAATGTTAGGGAAATTATTAGAAGACAAATTATAT
Source organism: Flavobacterium sp. (assembly GCF_049318185.1). Lineage (GTDB taxonomy): Bacteria > Bacteroidota > Bacteroidia > Flavobacteriales > Flavobacteriaceae > Flavobacterium. Next base: position 5,353 of record NZ_JBMOGV010000015.1, read on the forward strand.
GCTCATCAAGCCGTTCAAGATAGTATTATCGTAAAAGATGAAGAGGTAAAAGAAAAACTAAGTGAACAAGTGAACTACATGGTGGAGCAATTAGGTTCCATGGAAAAAGTAGTTCAATATTTTAAGAAAGCCACAGAAGATGAATTCAGAACTGAATTATTTGACATCATCAAAATGAATAAACTTGGAGCAGAAATGCAAAAGAAAATCATTGATGCCGTAGAAATTACTCCAGAAGAAACGCGTAATTTCTTTAAAGCTATTCCTCAAAATGAATTGCCCGTTTTTGGAGCTGAAATGGAAGTAGCACAAATAGTAGTAACCCCAAAAATAACCGAAGAAGAAAAACAGAGAGTAATTAATCGCTTAAAAGAAATAAAAGCTGAGGTTCTCGCTGGAGCAAGTTTTAAAACAAGAGCCGTTATTTATTCTGATGACAGAGGTTCTGCTTCCAATGGTGGATTTTATAAAATAAATAGGAAAACTCAATTTGTAAAAGAGTTTAAAGATGTTGCTTTTAGCTTGTCAGAAGGAGAAATTTCAGAACCATTTGAGACCGAGTTTGGTTATCATATTATCATGGTTGAAAAGATTAAAGGTCAAGAAGTAGAATTACGTCATATCCTAATGATGCCAAAAGTTTCTGATAAAGCTTTGAAAGAAGCCAAAGAAAAAATAATTTTGATAAAAAAGCGAATAGAAAGCGGCGAAATAAGTTTTGCAGAAGCAGCTAGAACCCTATCTGACGAAAAAGAAACTAGAGCCAACGGAGGAACATTAATTAATCCGAGAACCCAAGATACTCACTTTGAATTGACCAAAATGGATCCAAGTTTGTATAGCGAAGTTTCTAATTTGAAAAACAGTGCCATTACAGCAGCTATTTTAGATGATGATGCTAAAACAGGAAAGAAATATAAAATTATAACAGTTACCAATAGAATTGATGAGCACACGGCTGATTATGCTAAAGACTATATCAAAATTAAAGATTTGGCTTTAAAAGAAAAGCAAATTAAAGCCATTGCCAAATGGAGTGAAGAGAAAATAAAAGAAACCTATGTCAAAATCAATGGAGAATACAGAGATTGTATTTTTACTAATAATTGGTTAAAAAAATAAACAAGTTTTTATAGCATTAAAATTTTAAATAATATGTCTGATGTTGCTGCCATTCAAGATTTAGTTCAAAAAAGATTAGAACTAAAAAAAGAGATTTCTAAAATTATAATAGGTCAAGACGAAGTAGTTGATCAAATTTTACTTAGTATTTTTTCTGGTGGACATGCCTTACTGATTGGCGTGCCTGGTTTAGCTAAAACATTAATGGTAAACACCATTTCTCAAGCTTTAGGATTAGATTTTAAGCGTATTCAGTTCACACCAGATTTGATGCCATCTGATATTTTAGGAAGTGAAATTTTGGATGAAAGTCGTCAATTTAAATTTATCAAAGGGCCCATTTTTTCCAATATAATTTTGGCTGATGAGATTAATAGAACACCGCCAAAAACGCAAGCCGCTTTATTAGAAGCCATGCAAGAAAGAGCGGTTACCATAGCAGGTCAAAACTATAAATTAGATTTACCTTATTTCGTTTTAGCTACACAAAACCCCATTGAACAAGAGGGGACTTATCCCTTGCCTGAAGCACAACTAGACCGTTTTATGTTTGCCATAAAACTAGATTACCCCTCTTATCAAGAAGAAGTTCAAGTGGTGAAAAGCACTACTTCTGATGAAAAGCCAGTAATCAATCCGTTGTTTAAAGCTCAAGAAATTATTGATTTTCAACACTTAATTCGCAGAATTCCAGTTGCAGATAATGTAGTAGAATATGCAGTAACTTTAGTAGGAAAAACTAGGCCTAAAAGTGCTTTAGCCTCGGAGTATGTTAACAATTATTTAGATTGGGGGGCAGGACCAAGAGCTTCGCAAAATTTGATTTTAGCCGCCAAAGCCAATGCCGCTTTCAATGGTAAATTTTCTCCAGATATTGAAGATGTAAAAGCTGTGGCATTAGGTATACTTCGCCATAGAATTATAAAAAACTACAAAGCTGATGCTGAAGGAATCACCGAAGAAATGATTATTAATAAATTGATGTAAATTTTAATTGTTTTTAATAAAACTTTAAGACTTATTAAAAATAACACTTAAATTTTATTTTAATAATTATCATTTTATTTCGATTATAATTTATAATTGCTAAATATTAATTCAAAAAATTAATATTTCGTAAAATATAATTAAAATATAACTTATTTAATTAAAAACTTTTTAGAAGTACAACGTTTTCGTAAATTTGTACAACAAATAAATAAACCCAATATACTATGGCTTTTGACATTAAAATGATTGAAAAAGTTTATGCTACAATGTCAGCTCGTGTAGATAAAGCAAGGGCGCTTGTAGGTAGACCATTAACTCTTTCAGAAAAGATTTTATATTCGCACTTATGGGAAGGAACGCCTTCTCAAGCCTTCACTCGTGGTAAAGATTATGTGGATTTTGCTCCTGATAGAGTAGCTTGTCAAGATGCCACTGCACAAATGGCGTTATTACAATTTATGCATGCAGGGAAGAAAACTGTTGCAGTTCCTACAACGGTTCACTGTGACCACTTAATCCAAGCCAAAGTTGGTGCTACAACAGATTTAGCGGTAGCCAATTCACAATCAAAAGAAGTTTTTGACTTTCTTTCTTCTGTATCTAATAAATATGGTATTGGATTTTGGAAACCAGGTTCTGGAATTATTCATCAAATTGTTTTAGAAAATTATGCTTTTCCAGGTGGAATGATGATAGGAACCGATTCTCACACCGTAAATGCGGGTGGTTTAGGAATGTTAGCTATTGGTGTTGGTGGTGCAGACGCCGTTGACGTTATGAGTGGAATGTCGTGGGAATTGAAATTCCCAAAATTGATAGGAGTGAAGTTAACAGGAAAACTAAATGGTTGGACTGCTCCAAAAGATGTAATATTAAAAGTAGCTGATATTCTAACTGTAAAAGGTGGAACTGGAGCAATAGTTGAATATTTTGGAGAAGGGGCCACTTCAATGTCTTGCACTGGAAAAGGAACCATTTGTAATATGGGGGCAGAAATTGGTGCTACAACTTCTACTTTTGGATATGATGACTCTATGAGAAGATATTTGATCGCAACAGACCGTCAAGATATTGTAGATGCGGCAGATAAAGTAGCTTCTTATTTAACAGGCGATGACGAAGTATATGCTAATCCTGCCAAATATTTTGACCAAGTAATTGAAATCAACCTTTCAGCGTTAGAGCCACACATCAACGGACCATTTACTCCCGATAGAGGAACTCCAGTATCTAAAATGAAATCAGAAGCTGCTGCAAATGGTTGGCCGTTAAAAGTAGAATGGGGCTTGATAGGGTCTTGTACAAACTCATCCTATGAAGATATGGCTCGCGCTGCTTCTATAGTAGAGCAAGCCGTTGCTCACGGAATTACCCCAAAAGCTGAATTTGGTATCAATCCAGGTTCTGAACAAATTAGATATACCATAGAACGAGATGGCATTATTGCTACTTTCGAAAAAATGGGTACCAAAGTGTTTACTAATGCTTGTGGGCCATGTATTGGACAATGGGATAGAGCTGGAGCTGACAAAGGGGAAAAAAATACTATTGTTCACTCCTTTAACAGAAACTTCTCTAAACGCGCTGATGGAAATCCTAATACTCATGCTTTTGTAACTTCACCAGAAATGGTAGCTGCATTAGCCATTTCGGGTGATTTGTCATTTAACCCTTTAACAGATACTTTATTAAATGATAAGGGAGAACAAGTGAGATTAAATGCTCCAACAGGTGATGAGTTGCCAAAAAGAGGTTTTGACGTAGAAGATGCAGGATTCCAAGCACCGGCTGCTGATGGTTCCGCCGTTCAGGTTGCCGTTTCTCCAACTTCAGATAGATTGCAGCTTTTAGCTCCATTCGAAGCTTGGGATGGAAAAAATATTATAGGTGCAAAACTGTTAATTAAAGCTTTTGGAAAATGTACAACAGATCACATCTCTATGGCTGGTCCATGGTTACGTTTCCGAGGACATTTGGATAATATTTCTAATAATATGTTGATTGGAGCAGTAAATGCATTTAATCAAGAAGCCAATAAAGTTAAGAACCAACTTACGGGAGACTATGCTACTGTGCCTGCAGTACAAAGAGATTATAAATCAGCTGGTGTTCCAACCATTGTTGTAGGAGATCACAATTATGGTGAAGGCTCTTCAAGAGAACATGCTGCAATGGAACCAAGATTTTTGGGAGTAAAAGCTGTTTTAGTAAAATCGTTTGCACGTATTCATGAAACAAATTTGAAAAAGCAAGGTATGTTGGCTTTAACTTTTGCTAACGAAGCCGATTATGATAAAATTCAGGAAAATGATACTATCAATTTCTTAGATTTAACTGAGTTTACTCCAGGCAAGCCTCTTACCCTTGAATTTGTTCATGCTGATGGCTCAAAAGATTTAATTTTAGCTAATCATACTTACAACGATAGCCAAATAGGTTGGTTTGTGGCAGGCTCTGCTTTGAACCTAATTGCCGCCGGAAAAGCATAATAAAGTTTACTTTTTGACTAGTACTAAATAATCTATACAGATTATTTAGTACTAGTCATTTTTTTAAATTTATTTTTTACAAAGACCAATAGATAGTTTCTTATTGAAAATATAAAGATTTTCAGCTTCAAAAACTATTAATAGTAAGTATAACGCCTCACTTTAGCTATATACTTAGCCAAACGTATTACTTGATGACTATAACCATATTCATTATCATACCAAACATATAAAACTATATTTTTTCCATCGCCTGAAACAATAGTTGCATTGCTATCAAATATTGAGGGAGCAGAAGTACCAACAATATCAGAAGATACCAGTTCATTATTTAAAGAATATTTAATTTGCTCCACTAATTCTCCTTCTAGAGCATATTTTCTCATAATTCCATTTACTTCTTCAATGGAAGTTGGTTTTGCTACTTCTAGATTTAGCACTACCAAGGAACCATTTGGTACAGGAACTCGAATAGCATTTGAAGTTAATTTTCCTGCCAAGCTTGGTAATGCTTTGGCAACAGCACTACCGGCACCAGTTTCAGTAATAACCATATTAAGAGCTGCAGCACGACCTCGGCGGTATTTTTTATGCATATTGTCAACTAAGTTCTGATCATTAGTATAAGCGTGTATGGTTTCAAGATGTCCTTTTACAACACCAAGTGCTTCTTCAACTACTTGTAATATTGGTGTTATAGCATTGGTTGTACAAGAAGCAGCCGAATAAATATCCACTTTGTCAGGATTGTAAACATTATGGTTTACACCGTATACAATATTAGGGACGCCTTTGCCTGGTGCTGTCAATAAAACTTTAGTAACCCCTTTTGAAACTAGGTGTCTTTTTAATGCCTCTACTGTGGTAAATGCTCCAGTATTATCGATTACTAGAGCGTCTTCAATTTCATATTCTGTATAGTCAATTTCTTCTGGAGCATTTGCAGTTATGATATGAACCGTTGTTCCATTAATTATCAGGGCATTGTTTTCAACATCCGCTTGAACAGAACCTTCAAAATCACCATGAACAGAATCATAACGTAAAAGAGAGGCTCTTTTTTCTAGAGAATTAGCATCATTTCTGTCTCGTGTAACAATAGCACGAAGTCTAAGTTGTTGTCCTTTACCAATTTTACTCATCATTTCGCGTGCCAATAATCTTCCGATACGACCAAAACCATAAAGAACAACATCTTTGGGTTTTATATTTTTTGCATTTTTTGCATTTTTTAGTTTATCAATTACGAAAGCTTTGGCGTCATGGTATTTATTATCTTCTAAATGATATTCATGGGTTAGTTTTCCTATGTCAATTTTTGACGGAGGTAAATCTAAGTTAAGCATGGCATTAGCAATTTCAACAGTGTCAAATACATTTATTGGTTTTTGAACAAATTCGGCAGCATATTCGTGAAGATTGATAATATCACTAACAGTTCTGTCGATTAATTGATTCCTAAAAAGCACTAATTCTATAGATTTGTCATACCATAAATCGCTAATGATTTTGATAAATTCTATACCTGCTTTGCGTCTGTCGGCTTGAAATGATACTTCCTTTTCATATAGGGTATTTCTTTTCATACAAGAGATAAGAGTTAGTTGTTAGTTACAGATTTAAATTCTGCGCAAAAGTATAAAATTGAAGTGTTTTACGAAAACGATTTCGTTACTTTTTTAAATAAAAAAAGCCAATCAATTAAGATTAGCTTTTTGAAAAAAAAAGTAAGTAAGAGGAATTATAAAATAATTTGAATGACTTGACCAATTCTGTTAATCATTTGAATACTAACATTTTGATTTTCGTCCTTTTTATTTAGTATTCTTGAAACTGATTCGACATCCGTAGCTTTCACATTATCAACGGATAATATTATACCCCCTTTCAATTGGTCATAATAGGGTCTAAGATTTTCATTATTAATTTCTTTGATGCGAACGCCATACTCTATTTTGAACTTTCTTTTGTCAGAAGCATCAATATTTTCTAATTCTAATCCTTTGAATTCGGTAGTGAAAATATCATTTTTGATTAGTACTACAGGTATAGTTTTTGTGTCTCCATCTCTAATAAATGTGACTTGAACTTTATCATTAGGTCTTTTGGTATTAATATAACCTGTTAGTTCGGCATACGAACTAATTTTTTGATTGTCTAATTTTTTAATTATATCTCCTTTTTGAAGACCCGCTTTTTCTGCGCCAGAATTTTTAGTTACTTTATTGACAAAGAAACCTTCAGTCTCTTTAATTCCTAATTCATCAGAAGTTTTACTGTTTAATTCATTTCCTTCAATACCAAGAATGCCTCTTTGCACACCACCAAATTCCATAATATCTTCGATAATTTTTCTTGTAATATTTGATGGAACTGCAAATGAATAGCCCGTATAACTTCCTGTTGGTGAAGAAATCATAGTATTTATTCCGATTAATTCTCCACGAGTATTTACTAATGCACCACCGCTATTCCCTGGATTCACAGCCGCATCTGTTTGTATGAATGATTGGATATTATTAGAATTATCTAAATTTCTGGCTTTGGCTGAAACAATTCCCGCTGTTACTGTTGAATTCAAATTATATGGATTTCCAACTGCTAATACCCATTCACCCACTTTTACCTGGTCAGAATCAGCAAAAGTAGCATAAGGTAATTTTTCGTCTGCGTTTATTTTAAGTAAAGCAATATCCATTTTAGAATCGGTTCCAATGAGTTTTGCTTTATAAGATTTATTATTATTTAAAGTAACTTCAAGTTCTGTCGCATCTTTAATCACGTGATTATTTGTCACAATATAACCATCTTCAGAAATGATTACACCAGAACCAGTTCCTACTTGTTCTTGTTGTTGCCCTCCGCGTGCGCCATAGAAAAATTCCATGATTGGATTAGAAACTGTTCTCATAGAAACATTTTTTACGTGAACAACAGTATGTATGGCACTTTCGGCAGCGGCCGTAAAATCTAAAGTTTCTCCGTTTAAACCAACATTTTTTGAGTAGTTTGTTGGTGCCACAGTAACTATTGAGTCGCGATTGTCTTTTCTTTCAATAAATAATTTATAAGCACCAAGAGTTGTCGCGCCACTTAATAAAGAAACCAAAAATAAACCTGATAAACGTTTCATAGTCATCTACATTTTAAATTATTTGAAGTAAAATTAAAAACTTTCTATTTTTTTTTAAATCCCTTTTAACGCTAGTTTAACATTTTTTAAGTTAATCTTAATAATTGCTATATTTGTGGGAGTTAATAAGGCTATGAAAATTACTTTCAACAAATATCAAGGCACTGGAAATGATTTTGTGATGATTGATAATCGTCAAAATATATTTCCAAAAGACAACGTAAAACTCATCGAAAAACTTTGCGATCGTCGTTTTGGTATTGGTGCTGATGGATTGATTTTATTGGAAAATGATACTACAACAGATTTCAAAATGCTTTATTACAATTCCGACGGAAATGAAAGTTCTATGTGTGGCAATGGAGGAAGATGTATTGTTGCTTTTGCCAAAAGTTTGAAAGTAGTCAATGATGATCAAACCGATTTTATCGCTACTGATGGATTGCATCATGCTTTTATATTAGATAACGGAATTATTTCTTTGCAAATGAAAGATGTTGATGAACTAAAAATAGAAAATGATTATGTTTTCTTAGATACAGGTTCTCCGCATCATGTGATGCTAGTAGAGGATTTAAAAACTTTTGATGTTAAAAATAATGGCTCTACTATCCGTCATTCTAATTTATATGGAAAAGCAGGAAGTAATGTCAATTTTGTGAAGCAATTTTCAGATAATCATTTTGCCTTGCGAACCTATGAACGTGGAGTAGAAGACGAAACTTTGTCTTGTGGCACTGGAGCAACTGCAACTGCTATTGCCATGCATGCCATAGGTAAAACTCAATCACATCATATTCAATTGGATGTAGCAGGAGGAAAGCTAGAAGTTTTATTTGTAAAAGAAGGAACTCGTTATACCAAAGTATTTCTGCAGGGCCCAGCAACTTTTGTTTTTGAAGGAGAAATAGCATGGTAACATTAAAAGGAAAAAACGTATTTCTACGTGCTCTAGAACCTGAAGATTTAGCCTTTATCTATCATATAGAAAACGATGAACATCTCTGGGAAGTTAGCAACACCCAAACTCCTTATAGTAAATTTCTAATTCGGCAGTATCTTGAAAATGCATACCAAGATATTTATGAAGCCAAGCAACTGCGATTGGCCATCTGTAAAAATAATACTCTTGAAGCTATAGGATTGATAGATTTATTTGAATTTGATCCAAAAAATAGTCGTGCAGGAATTGGCATTATTATACAAAATGAAATCAATAGAAATGCTGGTTTTGGTAAAGAAGCCCTCTCGCTGCTTATAGACTTCAGCTTTCAACAATTGCAGTTGCATCAATTGTATGCAAATATCGGAATAGAAAACATAGCAAGTATAGCACTTTTTACTACATTTGGTTTCGAAAAAATAGGAGTCAAAAAGGATTGGAATTATAGTAATAATTCTTTTCAAGATGAGGTGTTTTTTCAATTGATTAATAAATAAAACTTAACTATTTCGGTCTTGAATACAAAGAGAAATAAAATTATAAAAGTAGTAACAGGGATTTTTTTAGTAGTTACACTTGTTGTTTTTATCAAATTTTTTACTTCGAATACCCATTTTGAAACGGATGAAGTTTATGTCCAAATCCCAACTGGTTCTACTTATCAAGATGTGGATAAAATCCTAGCTCCATTACTGAAAAACAGAAATGATTTTGAAATTATGGCTACGCTTCGTTCTTATCCTGACCGCGTTAAACCAGGAAGATTTTTATTACAACGAGGAATGAGTGCTTTTCAATTAGTAGGCGCCATGAGAAGAAATGTTCCAGTCAAGTTGGCTTTTAATAATCAAGAACGACTAGAAAATTTATGTGAGCGTATTAGTTCACAAATCGAGCCTGATACCACTAAATTATTAGCTACTTTTAGAGATAGTATTTTTTTACAAAAAAATGGTTTCACCAAGGACAATGTTTTTGCTATGTTTTTACCCAATACCTATGAGTTTTATTGGAATGTTTCTGCCGAAAAGTTCCGTGATAAAATGTTGGAAGAATATAATCGGTTTTGGTCTAAAGAAAGAATTGCAAGAGCAACACAATTGAATTTAACCCCAGTTCAAGTAATTACTTTAGCTTCTATTGTTCATAAAGAAACCGTTAAAAAAAGCGAAAGACCCATTGTGGCAGGTGTATATCTCAATAGATTGAATAAAGGAATGAAGCTACAAGCCGACCCAACAGTAATTTATGCTTTGAAATTGCGAGATAATAATTTTGACCAAATAATAAAAAGAGTTTTATATAATGATTTATTCATCAACTCACCTTATAATACTTACCAAAAAGAAGGTTTGCCGCCAGGTCCCATTGCTATGCCTGATGTGGATGCTATAGACGCTGTATTAAATCCTAAAAAACATGATTATCTTTATTTTTGTGCCAGTGTTGAACGATTTGGTTATCATGAATTTGCAGCTACTATCGAGCAACACAATTTAAATGCTAAAAAGTATGCCGATTGGCTAAATACACAAGGAACCAAACGATAATCTTTGAAAAATAAGAATTACATAATCCTTTTTTTCTTTTTTTCCGGTTTATTATGGTCTCAAACTTCAGTAGCTACTTTTTTAACACCTTCCGATACTTTAAATTCAAAACGATTCAAAACGCTAGTGCTATCTGAAGCCTCCATTGGAACTGCTGCATTGGTGGGATTAAATCAAGTTTGGTATGCTGATTATCCTCGTTCCGACTTTCATTTTATTAATGATAATGCCGAGTGGTTGCAAATGGACAAAGCTGGCCATTTATTTTCAACATATCACTTAGCAAGTTTTGGAGCCAATGCTATGAAATGGTCGGGTGCTAGTAGAAAAAAGCAATTGATTTATGGTGCCACGCTGGGGCTAGCTTTTATGACGACCGTTGAGGTTTTTGATGGTTATTCGGCTAACTGGGGTGCATCATTGGGTGATGTTGCAGCTAATATTTCTGGAACCGCTTTATTTGTTTCTCAAGAGTTACTTTGGAATGAACAACGTATTATTCCTAAGTTTTCTTTTCACACCACACCCTATGCTTCAAGAAGACCTAATGTTTTAGGAAGTTCATTGCAAGAACAACTGCTAAAAGATTATAACGGACAAACCTATTGGCTTTCGGTAAATATAAGCTCATTTATCAAGAATTCTAAGGTTCCAAAATGGTTAAACATTGCATTTGGATATGGAGCAGAGGGAATGATTACAGGAAACGATGAACTTGTTAACACTATTTTCTTGCCAGAAAGCAAAAGATATAGACAATTCTATCTCAGTTTGGACGTTGATTTGACCAAAATTGAGACTAAATCCCATTTTGTTAAGACAATTTTAACAATTTTCAACACTATAAAGATACCGGCTCCAGCTATTGAAATCAAGGGTTGCGGAGGTTATAAGATGCATTCGTTCTACTTTTGATATACTTTAACTGCCTGATAGTCAATTTTATAAAATTAATTGTATATTTGCGTCAGAAATTTCATGTCGGTGACAGCGCTTGAGAAATAACATTTAATGATAAAAAAAGGAATTTTTTACATCTCAATCATACTAATTGTAGCTTTCTTAAGCTCAGGTTTTAAACCTCATAATTCCCCAAATAGCAACGGTTTTACAAGTCTTGAAAATAAAAAACTGTTATACCTATTTCCTTCCCAAAATGATATAGATTATGTTACTCTTAAAATTCCATTTAAAGGATTATTTTTTATTGGTTATAAGGAAGCTATTGCGCATAAAGAATCACAATCCAACTATGGAAAAATTAATTCTTTGGGTTATTTAGGTAAATATCAATTTGGCATTGAAACATTGAGAGCTATTGGTATAAAAGACAGTATGGCTTTTTTAAACAATCCAACACTTCAGGAAAAAGCTTTTATCACTTTGCTTTCTAAAAACAAATATGAGTTGAAAGCTTATATTAACTATTTTGAAGGTAAATTAGTTGATGGAGTTAAAATTACAGAATCCGGAATTTTAGCAGCTGCCCATCTTGGTGGTACTGGTTCTGTAAAACGATTCTTAAATTCTAATGGCGAGAAAAAATGTAAAGATGATTATGGAACCTCAGTTCGAACTTATTTAAGAGATTTTGGAGGTTTTGAAACCAAAAGAATTAAAGCAGTTAAAAATGCACAAGTAAAATAGATTACATTTTATGTATGATAAAAATAGTAGGTCGGTTGTGTAAATCGACCTTTGTTTTTTTCCAATCTGCCACACGCATTGTTTTTATGTATTCTGAAGGTAAAGTAATGTCAGTTGCAATGCATAATTCTGTATTGGGTTGCAAGGCTTGTAAAATATCTTCCAATAATTTATTATTTCTGTAAGGTGTTTCGATAAAAATTTGAGATTGATTTTTATCAAAGGATAATTTTTCAAAATTTTTCAGCGTTGATTTTTTTTCAGCTTTATCAATGGGAAGATACCCATTGAAAGCAAAACTTTGTCCATTCATTCCTGAGCTCATCATGGCTAATAGAATAGAGGAGGGTCCTACTAATGGGATTACTTGAATGCCTTTTTCATGAGCCATTTTTACAATAGCAGCGCCAGGGTCAGCCACTCCAGGGCAACCAGCTTCACTCATTATTCCCATATTTATGCCGTTTAAACAAGGTGAAATCAAGGTATAATGTTCTGTGATTTCAGTATGTTTATTAAGAGTTGAGATTTTTAAATTGGCTTGAATTTTTTCCGGATTGATGGATTTGATGAATTTTCGTGCTGTTTTTTCGTTTTCTACAATATAAAAATCAATAAAATCAATCGCTCTTTTTACAGTTTGGGGCATTACATCATGAGGATTCATTTCCCCTAAAGTAGTTGGGATTAGATATAATTTGCCTTTAAAAGTTACTGGTTCCAACTATTTTTTTAATTATCTAATTAATAAGATGTTTTGTAAAAGTTATTTTAGGGATGTTTTTCAATTAGTTTTTTAGCTAATATAGCACAAGTTTCCTCTAGCATTTCATAGACCATATCAAAGCCATTTTGTAAACCATAGTATGGATCGGGAACATCAACATTTTCACCCGGAAAAAGATGATTTAAGATCATATCCACCTTGGATTTTTGTATTTCGTTTTTTGCTAAATCAATTACATCACTATAGTTTGAACTATCCATTACATAAATGTAATCAAAATAATCAAAATCATTTGGATTAAATTGTCTAGCTTTTTGATGGGTAATATCTAATCCGTTTTTTTGGGCTGTAACAATAGAACGAGTGTCAGGTTTTCTGCCAACATGGTAATTTCCAGTTCCTGCTGAGTCTACAATAAATTTATCTTTTGGGAGTTTTGACGCTAAAAGACCTTCTGCCAATGGAGAACGACAAATATTTCCTAAACAAACCATTAAAATTTTAGTGGGCATAACTTAATTTTCTAAGTTGCAAACTTGATCAAAAGTAAATTATAGCGATAATTTTTTATGAATATCTTCTACAAATTTTTTGAACTGTTTGTCAGTTGAAACTAAGTTATCTACTGTCTTACAAGCATGTAAAACTGTAGCGTGATCTCTATCGCCAATTTTAGAGCCAATGTTTGCTAAAGAAGATTTTGTAAATTTCTTAGCAAAAAACATGGCTAATTGTCTGGCTTGAACAACGTGACGTTTTCTTGTTTTGGATTGTAAAGTATCAATATCTAGTTGGAAATAATCAGAAACTACTTTTTGTATGTAGTCGATAGATATTTCGCGTTTTACATTTTTAACAAATTTTTCAACTACGCTTTTAGCCAAATCTAAAGTAACTTCTTTTTTATTAAAAGATGATTGTGCAATTAATGAGATTATTGCGCCTTCTAATTCTCTAACATTAGATTTGATATTTCTAGCTACATACTCAATAATTTCCTCAGGTATTTCTACGCCATCTCTGTAAAGAATATTTTTCAGGATTGAAATACGAGTTTCGTAATCTGGTTGATGTAATTCTGCTGATAATCCCCATTTGAAACGCGACAACAAACGTTGTTCGATATCTTGCATATCAACAGGAGCTTTATCTGATGTAAGTATAACTTGTTTTCCGTTTTGATGTAAATAATTGAAGATATGGAAGAAAACATCCTGTGTGCCTGTTTTTCCTGAAAGGAATTGAACATCGTCAATAATTAAAACATCGATTAATTGATAAAAATGAATAAAATCATTTCTATTATTCTTCTTAACAGAATCTATGTATTGTTGTGTAAATACTTCTGCAGAAATATACAAAACAGTTTTTTCTGGATATTTGTCTTTTATTTCAACACCAATAGCATGCGCTAAATGCGTTTTTCCTAGACCGACTCCGCCAAAAATTAATAACGGATTGAAAGATGTTCCTCCGGGTTTGTTTGCTACCGCCATTCCGGCAGAACGGGCTAAACGGTTTGAATCACCTTCAAGGAAATTATCAAAACTATAGTTTGGGTTAAGTTGGGACTCTATTTTTAAGTTTCTAATTCCAGGAATCACAAAAGGATTTTTTAGCTCTGGATTAAGATTTTTGTAGGGAGCATCAACATCTTGAGATTTTATTGGGCTTCTATGAGCACTAGGTAATTGTTCTGTAAAAGGTTGTTTATTGCCATAAGTGTTCTCCATTTTAATTTTATAGAGTAACTTTGCGTTTTTACCGAGTTCTTTAGTTAATGCTACTTTTAATAATTTTACGTAATGTTCTTCAAGCCATTCATAGAAAAATTTGCTAGGAACTTGAATGTACAAAGCGTTATCAGTAAGTTCAACTGACTTAATCGGTTCAAACCAAGTTTTAAAAGCTTGATCTTGAATATTGTCTTTTATGAATGCTAGACAGTTTTCCCATACCGATTGCGCAGTTTTGCTCATATTTGCTTAAAATTATTGTATTAATTATTTAGGTTTTAAACTATGTAAAATTATAAAATTTTTACATTTTTTTGGGATGACAAATATGTGAATAAAATTCATTAAAAAAAAATTAAAAGCTATTGATTTTTTAAAAATATTGTTGTAATGATTATTGTAATTATAGATTAAATGCAAAAAAAGCAGATGAAAGAACATCAAATACAAGTTAGAGTACGTTATTCAGAAACCGATCAGATGAGTGTGGTTTATCATGGTAATTATATTCCATATTTTGAAATGGGACGAGTTGAATGGCTTAGAAACAAAGGGATTTCATATAAATCATTGGAAGAAAGCGGTATTGCGCTTCCTATTGTTTCTATGACTATAAATTACAAAAAACCTGCTCGTTATGATGATTTACTTACAGTGACAACAAAATTCAAAAGTCAAAGTTCTGTAAAGATCGAATTTGATTGTGAAATTCATAATAAAAATGGCGAATTGTTAACAACTGCATATTTTTTATTGGTTTTTGTGGATATGAATTTAGGAAAACCTATTATGCCACCTAAATACATTTTAGACCTATTATAAAATAAATAAAAATTATATTTTATTAATTTCAATTTCAAACATGTTATCAAAAATGGCGAATATTATTATGGCATTTTTTTTTCGAACAGAAATGATGATTTCACAACTTTCGTTCAATTTTTGAGAAGTAATGTTAAGTTTTTTTTCTTTTATTATTCTCATTATCTTATTCATGTTTTTATAGTCAAACTTAATTTTAAGTAGAACGTCTATAGTTGTTTCTATAATTTTAGAGGCATCTAAAGCCATTTTTGCCGCTGTTCTATAGGCTGAAATTAACCCTCCAACACCAAGTTTTACTCCGCCAAAAAAGCGAACTACAACTACTAATACATTTGTTAAATTAAAAGATTGGATTTGCCCATAAATAGGCATTCCTGCTGAATTATTGGGTTCGCCATCATCATTGGCTCGGAAGATTGTTGTTTCTGTTCCTAATTGAAAGGCATAACAAAAATGAACAGCACCTTGATGCTGTTTTTTTAAAAGATCTAAATGTGTTTTGATTTCTTCTTCCGTAGTAACAGGAAATGCATAGCCATAAAACTTGCTGTTTTTTTCTTTAAATAAAATTTCTGACGAAGGACTTGTTATGGTTTTATAAGTGTCTTTGTCTATCAAAACTTAAAAAGTAAGGTGTTTTTGTTCAAATAATTCTACTACATCTTCTGTGCCAACTTTCAAATTCCATACATGTAAACCTAGACTTTCTGCAATATCTGTATTTTGTTTTTTGTCATCAATAAACAAAGTACGTTTTGGAGATAAATCATGTTTGCGAATTAAAGTATTGAAAATTTCTGGGTCAGGTTTACTGCGACCCATTTCATAAGAATAATATACTTTTTCAAAACAACGGTAAAAATCACTATAGAAAGACATTCCCACTTTATGTTCGAATCGACTTATGTGAATAGCATCCGTATTGGTTAAAAGAAATAAGCGGTATTTATTGGAGAGCATTTGTAAAAACTCTAATCGATATAAAGGAAAATCTCCAATTGAGGCATTCCAAGCTTTTCTTATTTCTTCAATAGTTGCCTTTGGAATGTATTTCAAAAAACACTCAATAAATTGCATTTCTGTGATTTTACCTTTTTCAAATAAATCATTATGAGCTAACAATTCTTCATTTGGACCCTCTAATCCTAATTTTCTAAACTCTTCAATAGATGCTTGTTTTTCAAGATTAATGAAAACATCTCCAAAATCAAAAATTATAGCATTAATCATGGTTTATAAAAAGTTTAAGTTGGTCTTCTTTTATTTTGCTGAGATTGTAATTTCTATTCAAAATGGGAGCTTTTACTCCATTATTAAGATGTAGATTACCAATAAATACTCTTGCTTCGTCCCAAAAATTGGAGTCGATAAAAGATTGAATTGTTGTTCTTCCTCCTTCTATTATTACCGATTGTATGTTATTGTTGAATAATACATTGCAAATGCTAGATGGAAGGTTATTATCAAAGATACCATTTTCATAAATACCATTTTCACTCGAGGTTAAATTTTCTTGTTCAGTAATGATTATTGTTTTAATTGATTTGTCTTTAACAAAGTAATTATCATTTATTTTTCCAGATTTATCTATTATTATTCTTACAGGATTATTGCCTTTCCAATCGCGGCTATTTAATCTTGGATTATCATCTAATACTGTTTTTGTACCTACTAAAATAGCTTGTTCTTCAGTACGCCATTTGTGTACTAGCTGTCTAGAAAATGGATTGGAAATCCAACTAGGTTCTAGTTTTTCTTTAGAAATGGGAGCAATATATCCCTCTAAACTTTCGGCCCATTTTAAAATTATGTAGGGACGTTTTTTAGTATGAAAAGTAAAGAAACGCTTGTTTAATTCGTTGCATTCTTTTTCTAAAACACCAACAGTTACATTCACATGGTTTTCCTGTAATCTTTTTATACCTGAACCAGCAACTTTGCTATTTGGGTCAATAGTTCCAACCACAACATTTGGTATTTTATGGGTAATAATTGAATCACAGCAAGGAGGGGTTTTACCAAAATGACTACAAGGTTCTAGAGAAACATAAATAGTTGATTTGGATAATAGAGATTTATCTTTTACTGAGTTTATGGCATTAACTTCGGCATGAGGTTCACCCGCTTTTTTGTGCCAACCTTCGCCGATAATCTTATCCTCATATACGATTACACTTCCAACTAAGGGATTAGGAAAGGTTGTTCCCAAACCATTTTTGGCCAATTTAATACAGCGATTTATATATTTTTCATGTATCTTCACCTCACAAAAATAGTTAAATTTGAATAGTGATTTATGATTAATGATTTAAGATTTTTGAAGTACAATAAATCTAATATAAAATCAACATTCGTTAATCATCAATCTAAAATCAATGAAATGATTAGAGAAATTCAAAAGGAAGATAACCTTCAAATTGCTAACGTAATTCGGGAAGTTTTTATATCGGATGGTTATCCAAAAACTGGAACTGCCTTTGCTGATAGACAATTAGATTTTATGTTTGAAAGCTATGGTAAACCAAGATCAAGTTATTTTGTTGTTGAACAAGACGGTAAAATAATTGGTGGAGCGGGAGTGAGTCAATTGGATAATTCTAATGAAAATATTTGTCAACTACAGAAAATGTATTTTTTAAAGGAAGCCAGAGGAAAAGGGTTGGGTTTGCAAATGATTGAAAAATGTATTGATAAAGCAACCGAATTTGGGTATGAACAATGTTACCTCGAAACTCTATCTGAAATGTTGGTAGCACAAAATTTATACAAAAAAGTAGGTTTTGAATACCTTTGTTCGCCTATGGGAAACACAGGACATTCGACTTGTTCAGTATGGATGATTAAGAGTTTATAGATGCTATTAAAAAATTATAAAACTATTTTCCTAAATGAACTTGCTTCTCTCTATGACGAAAAAGAGATTGAGAGTTTCTTTTACCTTGTTTTAGAAAAATTTCACTACCAAAAACGTATAGACTTGGCACTGAATCCAGAAATGATTTTGGATGAAAAACAAGCCTCACTATGGAATAGTGTGGTAGTAGAATTAAAAAAACAAAAGCCAATTCAATACATTTTGGGAGTAACTGAGTTTTATGGGTTGCCATTTATAGTCAATGAAAACGTTTTGATTCCTAGACCAGAGACTGAAGAATTAGTTGATTTAATTATTACTAATGAGAGCAGAGAGAACAGGGAAGAGGGAAAAGTTAGCATTCTAGATATTGGAACGGGTAGCGGTTGTATCGCTATTACGTTGGCTAAAAATTTATCAAATGCAGAAGTCTTTGCTATTGATGTTTCAGAAGAGGCATTGGAAGTAGCAAAAAAAAATGCAGTACTAAATAATGTTGACGTTACTTTTCATTTAAAAGATATTTTAAAAGTCGATAATTTAGAACAGCAATTTGATACTATAGTTTCTAATCCGCCCTATGTTCGAAATCTAGAAAAAGCAGCAATTAATTCAAATGTTTTAGATTATGAACCCCATCTAGCTTTGTTTGTTGCAGATAATGAAGCCTTGCTTTTTTATCGTAAAATAACGCAATTGGCTAAGTTACATTTGAAGCCAAAAGGAAAGTTGTATTTTGAAATCAATCAATATTTAGGGAAAGAAACAATTGCTTTAGTGGAAAGTTATGGTTTCAAAAATGTGATTCTTCACAAAGATATTTATGGAAATGACAGAATGATTGCTGCAACTTTATAAACATTTATTCATATCTCAGCGCTTCAATTGGGTCAAGTTTTGATGCTTTGATAGCAGGATATAATCCAGAAACTAAGGCTACTATAAAGCTGGTAATAAAAGCGGCAAAAATGGCTTGCCATGGAATCACAAAGTCCCAGTCGGCAGCTAAGCAAATTAAATATCCCACAACAATTCCAAAAATAATTCCGATAACACCACCCAATTGCCCGATGGTTAAGGTTTCTATAAAAAACTGGAAAGCAATCGTGCTTTTTTTTGCTCCAAGTGCTTTTCTAACACCAATTTCACGGGTTCTTTCTGTAACAGAAACCACCATAATATTCATTAAGGCAATAGATGAACCAAGAATAGTAATAATTCCCATTACCCATGCTGAAATGCTTAATACATCTGTTATACTAGCTATTCTATTAATTAAATCATCACTTCTAGAAATGGCAAAATTATTTTCTTCCACAGGATTTAGCTTTCTCACCTTTCGCATAGTATTTAAAGCATTGTCAACAGCGTCATCAAACAGTTCTGATTTTTCAATCATAGTACTTAAAGAGTAGTTTGTATTAGGTGCCGAAAATAGAGAACGCGCTACTTGAATAGGAATCATTACACGTAAATCTTGGCTGTTGCCAAAGGTTGAACCTCTCTCTTTTAGCACGCCAATAACTTTGAATTTGGCACCACGAACCGAAAGTATTTTGCCCATCGGATTTATGTCTTTGAATAGTCCTTTTGTAACAAAATCTGAGCCTACTATACAAGAATAGATGTTGTTTGAAATGTCAAAAGTATTGAAGTTTCTCCCTTGCGTTATTTCCAAGCCTGAGTTAGATAGAAAGAATTCATCAATACCTATAACTGAAATTTCTGGATCAGTTTTTTGGTTATCATACTTCACTTCTGCATTAGAGGTTGCAACAAAGGATAATGAAGTTTGTGTAAAAGGATAGTCATAGATTTCCTTAAACCTTTTGGCTTCTATATAACTTATTATTGGATTTATTTTTTCGCCTTCCTGTCCTCCACGTTGTCTGCTTTTGGTTTCATATTGGTTGATATTAAAAGTATTGGAACCCATAGAAGCAAAACTTGAATTCAAAGTATTGTCAATAGCGGCAACTACTGTCAAAATACCTACCAAAGCAGTGATTCCTATAGCAATAATGATGACGGTTAACACCGTACGAAGCAATTGAGTTCGAATAGCACTCAAAGCTATTTTTATATTTTCTATAAATAATCCAATCATAACGGTTATTTGGCACTAAATTACAGCTTTTGTTACAAGAATATTACCTTTAGTATAGAAATTAGTTTTAAAAAATAAGATATTTGCAAAACAATTGACAATTGATATTTAACAATTGATAATTCTTAATTAAATAAGATGGCACAAAAACCAAGTATTCCAAAGGGCACAAGAGATTTTTCATCTGTAGAGGTTGCCAAGCGTAATTATATCATTTCCATCATGCGAAATCATTTTGAGATATTTGGTTACCAGCCAATCGAGACACCTTCTTATGAAAACTCTGACACTCTAATGGGGAAATATGGTGATGAAGGCGATAGATTAATTTTTAAGATATTGAATTCGGGAGATTATCTAGATAAAGTTTCTTACGAAGAATTGCAAACCATAAACTACAAAAAACTAACGGGAAAAATTTCTGAAAAAGCCCTTCGTTATGACTTAACGGTGCCGTTTGCACGCTATGTTGTGCAACACCAAAGCGAGTTAGAATTCCCTTTTAAACGCTATCAAATACAACCCGTTTGGCGTGCAGATCGTCCACAAAAGGGGAGGTTTAGAGAGTTTTTTCAATGCGATGCCGATGTGGTGGGTTCCGCTTCCTTATGGCAAGAAGTAGAATTAGTACAATTATATGACTCCGTTTTTGCCTCATTAGGTTTGCAAGGTGTAACTATAAAAATCAATAACCGAAAAATTTTATCAGGTATTGCAGAGGTAATCGGTGCGTCGGATAAATTGATTGATTTTACAGTTGCTTTAGATAAACTTGACAAAATAGGAGAGGAAGGCGTAAAAAAAGAAATGCTTGAAAAAGGCATTACAACGACTGCCCTTGAAAAAGTGCAGTCGTTATTTACTTTCTCAGGAACCCTACAAGAAAAATTAGAAAAGCTTTCTGCTTTACTAGCTTCATCTGAAGAAGGTATGAAGGGAATAGAGGAATTGAGTTTTATTTGTAATAACGTTTTAAAATTAGGATTGCAACAAGCTAATTTAGATTTAGATGTTACCTTGGCTCGTGGATTGAATTACTACACCGGAGCTATTTTTGAGGTTGCACCACCCACTAGTGTTTCTATGGGTTCTATAGGTGGTGGTGGGCGTTACGATGATTTAACGGGTATTTTTGGGTTGCCTAATATGAGTGGCGTTGGTATTTCTTTTGGTTTGGATAGGATTTATTTGGTTTTAGAAGAATTAAATCTTTTTCCACAAACCGTTACTACAACCACTAAAGTACTTTTTTTATACAATGACAAGGATCAAGCTTTTGAAGCAATGAAAACCATTTCTTTTTTAAGAAGTCAAAATATCAAAGCCGAAATGTATCCCGATGGTGCTAAGATTGAAAAACAGTTCAAGCACGCTGAGCGTAAAGGTATTCCATTTGTAGTAAAAGAAATCAACAACGGAATATTTGTTGTGAAAGATCTGAAGCTTGGCGAACAGATGTTTTTAGATATAGATCATCTTATTACGATTTTAAAGTAATTCTGTAGACAGAATCCAAATTAAAAAATATCATTAATTTATACTAAAAACAAATTAAACAATTAGATAAAAAGCGTTTATTAAAAATTTAAAGGTTTTTTTATTGAGTTAAATGATTTGGTGTTATGATATTTTATTATATTTAATGAGTTTGATATATATTAAAAAAGGTCTGGAAATTTCCAAACCTTTTTAAAGTAGCGAGAGGGAGATTTGAACTCCCGACCTCAGGGTTATGAAAAGTATTTGTTTAAACCTACATCAGTCCACTTTTGCTTATGATTTACAACTTCTGTTTTTTTTGTATTCTTTGAAGTAATAAAATAGCAGAATAATACCTATTATAAACATAGGAACAATCCAATCATCAATTGGAGCTGAAGGAGCTGCAGGCACATCTACCACATCATCTCCATCTTCAAATTCTGGTTGTGCTTGAATAAATTGAGTTAAACATACAAACGCCAATACTAGTTGATATTTTATGTTATTGTTATTTATTTTTTTCATAATTCCTACTTTTATTACTCTACAATCCATTTTACTTGTGCCGTTTTTCCTTCTTGGGTTATGATTACCACATAAACTCCTTGGCTTAATCCTACCGATGGTTTTACTTTTGTAGTTGCGCCATCTACAGTAGTTTCTACAGGAAGGTTTTGCCCTAATAAATTGTATAATGAAACCTTGGCATTGTTTATTCCTGTTAAGTAAAAACTTGAATCTGCTTTTCCTGGATTTGGATACAATACCATTTGATTACTAAAATCAGGCGTGTTTAAGATTCCGTTTTGGAATACTATTTTAAAACGAGTCTGTTCCTGTCCATTTACTGTAAAAGGAACTATTGTATTGTTTTCTATTTGTGTAAACGTGTTATTTTGAGCATCAAATAAATAAGGCGTTAGACCATCGTAATTTGTTAAATCAAATTGCCATTGGTAATTGGTGTACCTTGTTGTATTTAATTTTATAGGCAATTCATCTGTGAGTGCAGGATTACTTTGCATCGCAATAGCCAGCGAAGTGTTGTTTTGTACAAAACTAACTTCTTCATCTAAATTGAATAATTTAGTTGCATCTTCCTGAGTTGCACCCCAGGTATAATTGGAATGAAATAGTGCTAAAGCCCCTTCAATAGTTGTCCATTCATTATTTACAGACGCTTTTAAATTGGCTCTAAGTACTCCTATTTCATTAGAAGAAGCATTTCTAAAAACACCTGCAGCCGCACTGACAATCGACTTATCATTCTCGGTAATGGTCATAATTGGCACATTAGCCGTATTGTCTTTCTTTACAAATACTGCTTGACCTGGTTGTAAGTATTGATTGAAACTAGAAGTAACACTATTTTGATTTACAATACCCAATGTTCTGGTAACATAAGTTCCTCTTGAGTTTAATGTAGGGTCCCAGTAATACACTACATCGGAATTCATATTTGTAGAAGCGGTTAGCACGGCTTTAATGTCAATAGGTGCTTGATACGGATTCCCCACAAAACTATAACCATTGGCTGTTGGGTTTAAAGTTGGGGTGTAATTTCCTGTTTTTAAAGTTCCAGTAGCTCTTAAAACAGTTGGCGTTGCTGTTGGATTATTGATAGTTAAACTCACTGTTCTATCACCTCTTACCATCAATCGATAAGGGGTTCCTGCGGTTAAGTTGGTAAGAGTGCTAGTCACTGCCGCCCAAGCGCCTGTGCTATTATTGAATGAATACAGAGATGGGTTATTGGTAGCTGTAGCATCAAATCCATTAGTAGCGCCACCTGTTCCCGTAATGTGCGTTCCTAAACCCGCTGTTGAACCACCGTTTTCTTGCCAGTTTTCTTTAATACTTGTAGTTGTCGTCACACTTGGGCTTAAAAAACGATACGCTCGCTTGGCTGGAATGTAGCGTTCTATGGTGGCTTTTCCACTCACTGTGGTAAAGGTTCCACCTAAAGGTCCAAAAGCTGCAGTGCCTGTTGCGGTTGACTTAAAAGTTAAGTTACCATCGTGGGTAAAAGCACCATTCGATTCAATGTATTTTTCCGCGGCAATAGTAGCGTTTCCTTTTAGGTACATTGCTCCACTATTAGTTGTTTTTAAATTAGAATTAATATTAACATTAGCACCATACAATTCAATTCCAGCACCACCTGTAACATCTTGAGTGATGGTGATGTTTTTATCATTGGTAGTATTTCCAATAGTTAAACCTGTTGAAGTCGCCGTTAAATTGGCAATAGGATAGGTTACATCGGCTGTAAAAGTCGTTGTTCTTGGGATGTACTTAAACGCTCCAGCAGCAGTAAGGG
>NZ_JBMOGV010000016.1:0-28792 GCF_049318185.1 Flavobacterium sp.
TTCAACTTCTTTAATCGATTCTCCCGGTGATGGGACTTTCATTTCTAAAATCATGCTTTTATAATTTTATAGTGTTGTTATCTTATCTAAATAAATTTTTATCAAATACCATTCTGATAGCATCTGTATGTCGCCTTCTATCGCGTGTATGACTTCCTGCTGCTGGTGCTGCATACGCTTTTAATGATGCTAATCTCCATTTTACTAAATCGAAATTCATCAACATAAAACTGTATGCGCCCATGTTTTTTGGTTCTTCTTGTGCCCAAACGAAATCATCGGCATTAGGATAACTAGCAATAATGGCTTTCAATTGTTCCACCGGCAATGGGAATAATTGCTCAATACGAACCAAAGCTACATCATTTCTATCCAAATTTTGTCTTTCGGCCAAAATATCAAAATAGAATTTACCAGTACAAAAAACTAACGTTTTTACATTTTTTTTATCAACTGATGTATCATCAATCACTTCTTGGAAACTACCATTGGCCAATTCTTCACGAGAAGAAACGCATAATGGATGACGCAACAAACTTTTTGGAGTAAAAACTACTAATGGTTTACGAAATTTGGTTTTCATTTGGCGACGCAACAAGTGGTAAAAATTGGCAGGCGTGGTACAATCGGCAACATACATATTATGACGCGCACAAAGTTGCAAATATCTTTCCATTCTTGCCGAAGAGTGTTCAGCGCCTTGTCCTTCATAACCATGAGGTAACAAAAGTACTATTCCGTTTTGGTTGTTCCATTTGTCTTCACCACACGAAATGTATTGATCAATCATGATTTGAGCACCATTGGAAAAATCTCCAAATTGTGCTTCCCAAATCGTTAACGCGTTTGGATTGGCTAAAGCATAACCGTAATCAAATCCTAAAACACCATATTCTGAAAGGAAAGAATTGAAAATAGTGAACTTCCCTTTTTTGTCGTTTATCGAGTCGAGTAGTACTACTTCTTCTTCGCTGTCTTCCACTTTTACTACGGCATGACGGTGTGAAAAAGTACCTCTTTCTACATCTTGACCAGAAACACGAACATCATAACCTTCGGTCATTAATGAACCGTAAGCCAATGATTCGGCTGTTCCCCAATCGATGACATCATTGTCATACATTGTTTTTCTATCGGTAATAATTTTAGAAATCTTATTGATAAATTTTTTATCAGAAGGCAAAGTCGAGATTGAAACAATAATGTCGTCTAATTTCTTTTGATTGAAAGTTGTATCCACTTTTTTTAACATTTCATCGTCAGAAACCTGAACAAATCCTTGCCATTCGTCTTGCATGAATGGTTTGATTATTGTCAAATCTTTTTTGCGTGAAGCTTGAAGATTTTCGTCTAAGTTTTCTTTGTAATCGTTTTCAATTTTTGCCAAATAACTTGCATCTACAATGCCCGCAGTAATTAATTTATCGGCATAAATGTCTCTTGGATTTTTTTGACGCGCTATCAGTTTGTACAAAACGGGTTGTGTAAAACGTGGCTCATCGCCTTCGTTATGACCGTATTTTCTATACCCTAATAAATCGATGAAAACATCTCTTCCAAATTGCATTCGGAAATCTAATGCAAAAAGCATGGCGTGAACTACGGCTTCCGCATCATCAGAATTCACATGAAGTACTGGTGACAATGTTACTTTGGCAACATCTGTACAATAGGTTGATGAACGTGCGTCTAAATAATTGGTAGTAAATCCAACCTGATTGTTAATTACAATATGAATGGTTCCTCCCGTTTTGTATCCGTCGAGTTGCGCCATTTGCACAATTTCGTATACAATTCCTTGTCCGGCTACTGCGGCATCTCCGTGAACGGCAATGGGCAATACTTTTGAGCAATCGTTTGGAAAATATTTGTCTTGTTTTGCTCTGGTTATTCCTTCAATCACTGCGCCAACAGTTTCAAGATGCGATGGATTTGGTGCTAAATTCAGGTTAATTTTTTTGCCTGATTTTGTCTTTCTTTCGGCAGTTAAACCCAAGTGGTATTTTACATCACCATCAAAATATTCTTTATCATAATCTTTACCATCAAATTCGGAGAAAATATCTTGAGTTGCTTTTCCAAAAATATTAGCCAAGATATTCAGCCTTCCTCGGTGCGCCATTCCCATTACGAAGTGTTCTACGCCTTTTTCGGCAGCACTTTCTATTAGTGCATCTAAAGCAGGTATAATGCTTTCCCCTCCTTCTAAAGAGAAACGTTTTTGTCCTACATATTTGGTATGTAAAAAGTTTTCGAATGAAACGGCTTCATTCAACTTTCCTAAAATATGTTTCTTTTGCTCATTATCAAAATTCGGAAGGTTGTCATTGATGTTTAATTTATCTTGAATCCACTGAATGATTTCAGGGTTTCGCATATACATGTATTCGATACCTATATGTTGGCAGTATACATTTTTTAAATGATTTAAAATTTGTTGAAGCGAAGATGGCTTTTGCCCTAATACTTTAGCGGCATCAAAAACCGTATTTAAATCGGCTGAAGTCAGACCAAAATTTTCAATATCTAAATTCGGATTGTATACTCTTCGGTCACGTACAGGATTGGTCTCTGTAAAAAGATGTCCGCGTGTTCTGTAACCATCAATTAGTTTTAAAACATTGAATTCTTTTTGTAATTTATCCGATACTTGACCATTTTGAGGAACATTGGCAGCATAATTTGCTAATTCTTGCGCCTTATTATCGGCATAATTTTCTTCATTATACGTTGTCAACCCAAAGTCAAACCCTTGAAAAAATGCTCTCCAACTAGGTTCTACACTATCGGGGTTTTGAAGATATTGGTCGTATAGATCGGCGAAAAATTCGGTATGTGCTGCGTTTAAAAAGGAAAACCTATCCATAGCTGTATGAGTAAATAGTCTTTATTTTTAGAAAATCAGATGCAAAAGTATGATATTTGTTCTACTCTTTCAATGTTTTTAATACATTTATCGCTAATTAAATATAACTATCTAAGATGATGAATAATTTTAAAACTTTAATTAGAACGTTGTACTTTCTTTTATTATTTGGAACACCGTTTACTGTTTTATCACAAGAAAAGCCTTTGTCAAAAGCCAAAACAGATGATTTTTGGAACCATGTTCAGTTGGGCGGAGGTTTTGGATTAGGCATTGGAAATGATTTTACTAATATTACCATAGCACCCAGTGCAATTTATAATTTTAATGAGTATTTTGCTTTGGGAACGGGATTGCAATACAGTTATTTGAAACAAAAAAGGTATTATTCTTCCAATGTTATTGGCGGGAGTATTATTGGATTATTCAATCCTATCGATGAAGTACAATTATCAATTGAAGTAGAGGAAGTGAATGTTTCTAATACTTATGAAGATTTAGGAGGGAGTTTAAAAACTAATTTTTGGAATACAGGGTTATATCTTGGAGCCGGTTATAGATCTGGAAACGCTACCATTGGTGCAAGATATAACTTGCTATTTGATAAAAATAAAGATATTTATGGCGAGGCTTTTATGCCGTTTGTTAGAGTTTATTTTTAGTAATTTTTAAAATTTTAATTCTTTATCAAACTCAAACATAAAAGACATATCTACAGACAATCCTTTTGATAAGGATTTAATAGTACATATTGTCGGATTTATTACACCTCTTTCTATTCTCGTGATTTGAGGTAACGAAACCTCAGCCAAATTTGCGAGTTCTTCTTGGGACATACCTTTTCCCTCTCGCATTTTTTTTAAATGTTTTCCAAACAATATTAAATACTCCTTATCCTTTGTGTATATCAATTTCTACAAGGTATTAAATTGTAAAATTGATATAATCATACATGATTTATCTAATCATATATGATTAGTTTAAAATATTTTTTTATATTTGTCTCATAAATTTTTATACCGCAAAATATTATAGGTACGTGGTTTAATATTTTTATTCGAAAATTTAAAAATTATACCTGAATATAAATAATAACAGGGAAGCTGAAAACTGTATAGAGTAAGCGTAAATAAATTCAAAATTATATCTTATGAAAAAATTAAATTATCTTATTTTACTGATTCCATTTTTATTATTATCTTGCTCCAAAGATTCAAACTCATCATCTACACCACCCTCATATAGTGTTCAAGGTCTTTGGAAAACAACTTCAGCTGTATTAAATGGAGTTGAAAAATTTGGGGGCGCAAACACTGTTAAAAGTGAATTGAATTATTTTAATGCTGACGGAAGTTTTAGTACTCAATCATATACTGATACAAACTTTTCAAATTTATATATGTATTCATCAGGAACATATACGCTTCCAACAACTTCAATAATTAATATTTCATCTAATGTATACAGTGCATCAGGTGGATTTTTAACTTCATCTAATGTTTCTTGTGAAGTTCTTTTAATTAATTCAACTCAACTGCAATTAAAAGTTCTAAATTATCCTGCAGCAAATGATGTTTATATAAAAAAGTTTATTAGATAATCTTGAGTTCTAAAAATGGCAAGTAATAGGATCGGTTACTAATTTTCGTTTCAATTGAAATGTTAAGGGTTTTGTGGAAAAGGATATTATATCAAAAAAATCGCATAGCTTCAACAACTGATAAATTTGGAAATTTAAATAACACAAAAAAATAATGAAGTCTTAAATAAATAAACTCAAAAGTCCCTTCAAAAGGGACTTTATTTTGTTTTGTGCTAAAGGCAATTACGAAACCAAACCTTCATCCATTCTCGTTTTAAAATCAGAAAAGCTACTTGTTGGGATAATTCCATAATATCCGAACCATCTAATTGTTTTACTTGATTTTCAGGAACATCTACAATATAAAGTAAGCTTAAATATTCGGCAAATTTGTACTGAATCAATCTATAAATTTTTTCATGAAGTTGTGACTTTAACTCTTCTGGAAGGATATCAAATGGCAAATCTATAGGTTCATTCGCAAAATTAAAATCCTTGTTCAATTGCTCAATGAGCTTTATATACAGGTTTTCTTTTTCGGCATCAGAAAGTAAATTGTCTGTATTTAATGGTGCTATAAACAAGTTCATTTAAGATTTAAGATTAACAATTTTTAATTTTTGATTTGAAATTATGTCATTGGTTTTGATTTAATACCCTTGTGAAATCATCATTCATAAATCATCAATCCAGAATTTATACATTTCTATTCATCAAGTTTTCACCAAAAGCTTTCAATAGTACTTTCTTTTCTTTACTAATATCAATTTTTTCTAATGTTTCAAAAGCTTTAAAAGTGTACTCTTGTATGGCTTTTTGTGTCGCTTCGCTTGCACCAGTTGTATTGAATATTTCTTTTACTGAAGCTATTTTATCCTTATTGTCATTTGGTTGAATGGAAAATAAATGCAGTAATTGTTCTTTCTTATCTGGCTTTGCAAACTCAATAGCTTTCAAATATAAATAGGTTTTTTTATTTTCAATGATATCGCCACCTACTTGTTTTCCGAAGGTTTTAGGGTTCCCAAAAGCATCTAGATAATCATCTTGTATTTGAAATGCTAAACCAAGATTTAATCCAAAATCATAAATCAAATTGGCATTTCCTTCCGAAGTTTCGGCTACAATTGCGCCCATTTTCATGGCAGCGCCAACTAAAACAGCCGTTTTATATTCAATCATTTTCAAATATTCTGGAATCGTAACATTATCTCGGGTTTCAAAATCAACATCATATTGTTGTCCTTCGCAAACTTCAAGAGCTGTTTTGCTAAACAATTTTGCCAACTCTTGAAAAATGTTCGGCGCGTATTCTTCAAAATATTGATAGGCTAGAATCAACATAGCGTCTCCCGATAGAATTCCGGTATTGATATTCCACTTTTCATGAACAGTTTCGTTGCCGCGTCGCAAAGGTGCATCATCCATAATATCATCGTGTATGAGTGAAAAATTATGAAAAACCTCAACCGCTGTAGCTGCTGGCAAAGCTTTGTTACAATCTGCATCAAAAACCTCTGCAGCCATTAATGTTAAAACAGGACGCAATCTTTTACCCCCAAGTGATAAAATATATCCTATAGGTTCATATAGATTTTTAGGTTCTTTTTTTGAAATAAGATTTTTAAAATGTACTGAAACTATGTCTTGATAATCTGAAATAGCGAGCATGTATTTTTTTTTGGCTAAAGTAATTCAAATATTGCTTTTAATCAAGAAAGAGTAAAATGTTAAATTATTGAAAAAATTTGGAAACTATTTACATGTTTAAAGTTTCCAAGTTATCTTTGCATCAGATTTCAACATAACTATGGAAACTAAAATTATAGAAAAAGCAACAGAAATGTATTTGACACATGGTTTCAAAAGTGTTACGATGGATGATATTGCTTCAACTATGGGGATTTCAAAAAAAACGATTTACCAACATTTTGAAAACAAAAATGATTTAGTAGAAGCTGTTACGATGAACTTATTTGAAACCATTTCATGTGGAATTGATGAAATTGTCTTTTTAAATCAAAATCCAATAGAAGAGCTCTTTACCATTAAAGATTTCGTGATAAAAAATTTGAAAGACGACAGCACTTCTCCTCTATATCAATTACAAAGATATTATCCTCAAATTCACAAATCCTTGATGTCTCGGCAGTTTGAAAAAATGGGCGATTGTGTGTTAGAAAATCTTAAAAAAGGCATTGAACAAGGTTTGTTTAGAGATACTATCAATCTTGAATTAATAGGCCGTTTTTATTTTGCAGGCATGACAAGCATTAAAAATACCCAACTTTTTAATCCTATACATTTTAGCACAATAGAAGTACAAGAAACCTATTTAGAATACCATTTACGTGGGATTTCCACCGAAAAAGGGCTAACGGTTTTAGAACAATTATTGAAAAATAAATAACCATCAATATGAAAAACAAAATACTACTTAGTTTTCTCTTTACGGTAATCTTACTGCAAGCTCAAGACAATCCTCAAAACTATTCCTTTAGTTTGCAACAAGCCATTGATCATGCCCTGGAACACAACTATAATGTTGTTAATGCCAAAAGAGATATTGAGTCGGCTCAACAAAAAAAAAGGGAAACCACAGCTGCTGGTTTGCCTCAAATAAATGGTAATGTAGGTTATTTGCAAAACATTGATTTCACATTACAAGGAGTTTCAGGAAATGCTTTCATTCCTGGTGGCGATCCAAATAGCATTTCACTTTTTGCTTTTGGAACAAAACAATCTATGACATCAAGTTTAACCTTGAGTCAATTAATTTTTGATGGTTCCTATATAGTGGCGCTTCAAGCATCTAAGACCTATTTAAAATATTATGAAAATGCAAATATAAAAACCAGTACTGATATCAAAGAAATGGTAATCAATGCCTATGGAAATGTTTTATTAGCAGCAGAAAGTGTTGCAATACTTGAAAAAAATAAAGCTATTTTATCCAAAACATTATCAGATACTCAAGAAACCTTCAAAAATGGTTTGATTGAAGAAGAAAATGTAGAACAGCTTCAAATTACTTTAGCTTCTGTAAATAGTAATTTGAGCAACACAAAAAGGCTTTTGGATATTGCTAAAAAGATGTTGAAATTCGCTTTGGGAATCGATGTTAATGCTGATATGACCCTTACCGATAAACTAGATACTTTAACAACATCAAACTTAGACTTAGCATTTAATCAAAATGATTTTACGGTTACCAATAACATTAATTATCAAATTGCCTCTAATTTTCAAGAACAACGTTCACTAGAATTAAAACTAGAAAAAAGCAAAGCACTACCTTCACTTGGCGCGGCATTTAATTTTGGTTACAACTCTTTTGCCAATGATTTTTCATTCGCAGACAGCAATCAGAAATGGAATAGATTTTCTAATGTTGGCGTGAGTTTAAATGTTCCTGTTTTCAGTAGCCTCGGAAGAAGTGCTAAAACACAACAAGCAAAAATTGCTTTTGAACAAGCCAAAACACAATTGACACAAACTGAACAACAATTGAAATTAGAATATGAAAAAGCCAAAAGCGAATATGAATTCAGCATTGAAGAATATGCAACTTCTAAAAGCAATTTGAGTTTAGCGGAACGTATAGAGAAAAAACAACAAATCAAATTTACCGAAGGATTATCATCAAGTTTTGATTTCAGCGAAGCACAAAGACAATTGTATTCAGCGCAACAAAATTATTTACAATCCATGGTGAATATCATCAACAAAAAAGCAACTTTAGAAAAATTAATCAATAAAAATTAATCAAAATTTGACATGAAAAAAATATTTTACCTCTCAGCAATATCTCTGTTTTTAATATCGTGTGCTAACTCGAACAAAACAGAAAACATAGATGATTTAATCAAAGCCAAAAACGTCAAAGTCTTAAACGAAAAGAAAGCTTTACTTCAAGCAGATATAACAAAAATTGAAGAAGCATTAGCAACACTTGATATAAAAAAAGAAGAAGCCTTAGTTTCTGTTGCTACAGTTCAAGATACTGTTTTTAATCACTATCTTGAAATACAAGGAAATGTAGATACTAAAGAAAATATTATTGTACAACCAGAATTTAGCGGAACGCTAACCTCACTAACGGTAAAAGCTGGACAAAGGGTTTCCAAAGGACAAATTCTTGGTAGGGTTGATGATGGTGGAATGAGCCAACAATTGGCTAGTTTGGAAAATCAGTACTCGTTAGCAAAAACCACTTATGAGAGACAAAAAAATCTTTGGGACAAAAAAATCGGTTCTGAAATTCAGTTTCTTCAAGTACAAACTCAAATGATAGCGGCACAAAAAGGTGTTGCACAAATGAAATCACAATTGGCAAAAACTGTAATTCGTGCTCCATTTAGCGGCACAATAGATGAAGTTTTTGTAGAAAAAGGTCAAGTCGTGGCGCCAAGTGTTCAAGGTTTGATGCGCATTGTAAACTTAGGAAGCATGTATGTTTCAACTAGTGTTCCTGAATCCTATATTGGAAAACTAAAAGTAGGTGATCAAGTTGAAGTTTTCTTATCTTCTTTAAACAAAACTTATAAAGGCAAAGTTCGTCAAGTTGGGAATTTTATCAATCCAAACAACAGAAGCTTTGGTGTTGAAGTTGGACTACCAAATCTAGATAATTTATTACGCCCAAATCAAGTTGCTAAGCTAAAAATTATTGATTACATCAATAAAAAAGTTATTGTTGTTCCAACTAACGTAGTTCAAGAAGATGGTGAACAAAATAAATTTATTTTCACAGTAGACAGAAGTAATGGTAAAACCGGAATAGCTAAAAAAATAATAGTAACTGTAGGGAAAACTTCGGACAATGTTAGTGAAATTTTAAGCGGTTTAACTACTCAAGATATCATTGTAATAGAAGGCGTAAACAACATTTCAGAAGGAATGAAACTAAATTTCTAATATCAAATTTTAGCTATTTAATATAAAAATCTAAAATCTGAAATCTAAAATCTAAGATTATATATGTCACATCAAAATAAAGAATTCAGTATATCGAGTTGGGCAATAGATAACCGAGTAACGGTTTATATTTTCACCTTGCTTGTGGTGATTACCGGCTTAATTGCCTATGTAACTATGCCGCGCGAAGATTTCCCAGAAATCATTGAAAACAAAGTGTATATCTCATCTGTTTTCCCGGGAAATTCAGCTGAAGATGTTGAAAAATTAATTATCAAACCACTCGAAAAAGAAATCAAAAATATTAGTGGTGTTGAAAAAGTAACCGCCAGTTCATTCCAAGATTATGGAATGATCATCGCCGAGTTTTCAGACAAAGTGGGTATTGAAGAAGCTAAAATCAAAATCAAAGACAAAGTTGATATTGTAAAAGCAGATACCGATTGGCCAAATTTAGATAACGGAAGTAAAGTGGAACCAAGTGTTTTTGAACTAAACATTTCTGAAGAAGTACCAGTTTTGAACATCAACTTGAAAGGAAATTACACCACGCAACAGTTAAAAGATTATGGTAAAAAATTACAAGATGATATTGAAGAAATTCCAGAGGTTAAAAAGGTAGATATTCTTGGTGTTGACGATAAAGAAGTAGAAATCGCAGTTGATATATTCAAAATGACTGCAGCTCAAGTTTCCTTTGATGATATTCAAAATGCGGTTAAGTATGAAAACATGACACTTTCGGGCGGAAATTTAATTTCTCAAGGTTCAAGAAACAATATCAGAATTGTAGGGGAAATCAAGGACCCGAAAGAATTAGAAAATGTTATTGTAAAACACAATGGCGGAACGGTATATCTGAAAGATTTAGCTGTAATTTCTTTTAAAGAAAAAGAAAAAACTACTTATGCTCGTGAAAAAGGTAAAGAAGTAGTGATGCTGAATGTAAAAAAACGTTCTGGTCAAAACATGATTTCAGCCATTGATCAAGTAAAAGAAAAATTGAAATTGGCACATGAGAGTTATTTGCCAAAAAATTTAAAAGTAGAATTGACCAATGACCAATCATCAAGTGTAGAACACCAAGTAGATGAATTATCCAACCATATCATCTTCGGAATCGTATTGGTAATGATTGTGTTGATGTTTACCATGGGATTGAGAAACTCTCTATTTGTTGGAGCTGCTATACCACTTTCAATGATGATTGCCTTTACTATTTTGGCAGCTTTTGGTTTGACGTTAAATACAATGGTGCTTTTCGGGTTGGTAATGGGATTAGGATTATTGGTTGACGACGGAATTGTTGTGGTTGACAACGTTTTTGCCAATATGAAAAAAGGAATGCCAAGAGTTCAAGCCTCAAAAGTGGGTATTGGTGAAATTGCTTGGCCGGTAATTTCCTCCACGGCAACTACCCTAATGGCTTTCTTGCCCTTTGCACTATGGCCAGGTACTATGGGTAAATTCATGATTTATTTCCCAATTACATTATCTGTAACATTAACAGCATCTTTATTTGTGGCTATGGTTGTTAATGCTTCTATGACTGGTGGCTCTATGGATATTGAAGATAAAAATTTATCCACTAAAACAGCCAAAAAATATACTTTCATTCTAGGAATTATTGGAATCCTATTTGTGATTATCGGAAATGTAAATGATGCGAAATTCGCCAGAGGAATTGGTCACTTTGCTCTGATATCATTAGGATTAATGTGGTTGTATAAATGGAAATTGTACCAATGGACACAAGATTTCCAACATAGTTTCTTCCCAAGATTAGAAGAAAAATACAAACGTTTTCTTGCTATAATTTTAACAGGTAAAAATTCTTGGTTTGCATTAGGAGGTATTATTGTGATGTTATTTTTATCTATCTTCCTATTAGGACTTTTCCCTAGAAAAGTGTTATTCTTTCCAGATAATATTCCAAGACAAGTGATTACCTATATCGAATACCCACAAGGAACAGATATTGAGAAAACCAATAAAGCCACTCTATTTGTAGAGGAACAAGTGATTGATATTATGAAAAAATATATCGATCCAAAAACGAATGAGAATTATTTAGCGGAAAGTATCGTTTCTCAAGTTGGTGTTGGTGCAGGAAATCCAAATGTAGATGCTGGTTCTGCCAATGAAACTCCTTTTAAAGGGAAAGTAACAGTGAATTTCTCAGAATTCAAATTCAGAAGAGGAGTCAATACTTCTGATGTTTTGGATGAAATTAGAGCTAGAGTAAAAGGAATTGCTGGTGCAAAAGTAACCGTTGAAAAAGATGCGAATGGTCCGCCTGCAGGTTATCCAATTAGTGTCCAATTAACTGGAGATGTTGGAGCGGATTATGATGAGATTCTAAAAGAAGCTTACAAAATGATAGCTTTTATCAACGCAAAAAAAATACCTGGAATTGAACGATTAAATGTTGATGTAAATAAAGAAAGTCCTGAACTTGAAGTAAAAGTAGATCGAGTAAATGCCGGGAGTCTTGGCGTTTCAACAGGTCAATTAGGTTTCAATTTGCGTCGTTCAGTTTATGGTCAAGAAATAGCTACTTTTAAAGAAGGTGATGATGACTATAATATTGTGGTTCGTATGCAGGAAGACCAACGTAAAAATGAAAATATTCTTTTCAATCAATCGTTGACTTTTAGAAATCAGGCGAATGGTCAAATGATGCAAGTGCCGATTTCGGCTGTTTCATATACTGAGAAAACTAACACGTTTAATCAAATCAAACGTAAAAATTACAAACGAATAATGACTATTTATTCTAATGTATTGACAGGTTATAACGGCGATCAAATCACAAAACAAATTGGCACGGAATTGAAATCCTATCAATTACCAAAAGGAATTACCTATTCGTTTTCAGGAGTGCAAGAAGAACAAGGAAAAAACCAAAGTTTCTTGATGTATGCCTTGTTCTTAGCCATGGCTGGAATTACTATTATTATTGTGTTACAATTTAATTCGATTTCAAAAACATTGGTGATTTTATTTACTGTCTTGTTAAGTTTCAGCGGCGTTTTCTATGGTTATGTTATTGCCAACATGGATTTTGTAATACTAATGACCATGATGGGAATTATTTCCTTAGCCGGAATTGTGGTAAAGAACGGAATAGTATTAATGGACTTCTTCGTCTTATTATTAGATAAAAAAGTAGCCGATAAAGGTGTTGAAAGTCACGATGATTTATCGCTTATAGAAATCAAAGAAATCATTATTGAAAGTGGCAAAAACCGTTTACGTCCAGTATTGTTAACGGCCTTAACTGCCGTATTGGGATTAATTCCATTAGCTATTGGATTAAACTTTGACTTTTTCGGATTGATTACTGATTTGAATCCACACTTATATATGGGAGGTGATAATGTAATTTTCTGGTCACCACTGGCATGGACAATTATCTTCGGATTGACCTATGCTACTATTTTAACTTTAATAATGGTACCAGTAATGTTCTTCTTAGTGAAACGAACTAAATATTGGTTGAGAGATAGAAAAGCATTGTAGTAAAATGCTTTTTCAAAAAAAGGGGAGCTCATTTTGAGTTCCCCTTTTTTATATAACTAATTAAATTCTGAATATAAAATCCCTGCTTCTAGTGACTTAAATAATGTGTGTTTTGATTAAACTTTTGAACCAAACTGCTTAATTGTTGTTCTAATTTAAGGTCTGAAGGTCTTGCAGCGTCAGCATCGACAACATTTCCAGAAGGATCAATCAAAATAAATCTTAGTATAGAATTAATATTAAATGCTTTAATAAAATCTGACATCCAGTTTTTATCCGCAAATAATTGATCCCCTCCCAATTCTTTTTCTTTCACAAATGATTTGTTAAACTTGATGTTATGTTTACCTTAGTTTATTGATTTTGTTTTTTACTTTTGCACACGAAACCGAAGGTCGATTCAAAATTTAGCTGAATAGGCAAAGTAATTGTTATTTAAAAAAAAATTATTCCAATGTACAGAAGTCATAATTGTGGAGAACTAAATGCTACAAATATTAATAAAGAAGTTACACTTGCTGGCTGGGTTCAAAAATCTCGCGATAAAGGGTTTATGATTTGGGTTGATTTACGTGATCGATATGGCATTACGCAATTAATTTTTGACGAACAAAGAACTGATAAAGCTGTTTTTGAAAAAGCAAAATCTCTAGGAAGAGAATTTGTAATTCAGGTTAAAGGAACTGTTATTGAGCGTGAATCCAAAAACGCAAATATGTCTACTGGTGACGTTGAAATTTTAGTTTCTGAATTTACTATATTAAATGCGGCGTTAACTCCACCATTTACAATTGAAGATGAAACTGATGGTGGCGAAGATATTAGAATGAAATACCGCTATTTGGATATTCGAAGAAATCCAGTGAAAAACTCGTTGCTTTTTCGGCACAAAGTAGCCATGGAAGTCCGAAAGTATTTATCTGATTTAGATTTTTGCGAAGTAGAAACACCCTATTTAATCAAATCTACTCCCGAAGGAGCAAGAGATTTCGTTGTTCCTAGCCGAATGAACGCAGGACAATTTTATGCGTTACCACAATCGCCTCAAACCTTCAAACAATTATTGATGGTTGGAGGAATGGACAAGTATTTCCAAATCGTAAAATGTTTCCGGGACGAAGATTTGCGTGCGGACAGACAACCAGAATTCACTCAAATCGATTGCGAAATGGCTTTTGTTGAACAAGAAGATATTTTGAATGTTTTTGAAGGATTGACACGTCATTTACTAAAAGAATTAAAAGGTGTCGAAGTTGATAAATTTCCAAGAATGACGTATGATTACGCCATGAAAACCTACGGTAATGACAAACCAGATATTCGTTTCGAAATGAAGTTTGGCGAATTAAATTCTGTGGCGCAACATAAAGATTTTCCAGTTTTCAATTCAGCTGAATTAATTGTTGGAATTGCAGCTCCAGGTTGTGCCTCTTACACTAGAAAAGAAATTGATGCTTTAATTGACTGGGTTAAACGTCCACAAGTTGGAGCTTCAGGAATGGTATACGTGAAATGTGAAGAAGATGGAACTTTCAAATCATCAGTAGATAAATTCTACGACCAAGAAGATTTGAAAAAATGGGCCGACATTACCAGTGCTAAACCTGGCGATTTGATTTTAGTATTATCTGGAAACGCAGAAAAAACTAGAACACAACTTTCAGCACTTCGTATGGAAGTTGCTACTCGCTTAGGTTTGAGAAAACCAGAAGAATTTGCGCCATTATGGGTTGTAGATTTTCCATTATTAGAATGGGATGAAGAAAGTGGTCGTTACCATGCGATGCATCATCCATTCACTTCACCAAAACCAGAGGACATGAAACTCATTGAAACCGAGCCGGGGAAAGTGCGTGCCAATGCCTATGATATGGTATTAAATGGAAATGAAATAGGTGGCGGTTCTATAAGAATTCACGATAAGGAGTTACAAAGCAGCATGTTTTCGCTTTTAGGATTTTCTCCTGAACAAGCAGAAGAACAGTTTGGATTCCTTATGAATGCCTTCCAATTTGGTGCACCACCGCATGGAGGATTAGCTTTTGGATTAGACAGATTAGTAGCAATTTTAGGCGGGCAAGAAACCATTCGAGACTTTATTGCATTCCCAAAAAACAATTCAGGAAGAGATGTTATGATTGATGCGCCATCATTAATTGATAGTGCTCAACTTCAAGAATTACGTATTAAATTAGATTTAAAATAATAAATATCAAATTCGCAACTATCTAGAAAACAGTTATTTGATAATTAAAGAATAGTTGCTTTTTTATTTCATTTTTTAGAATAATTTTAATATTTAACTGAAAATCATTTAATTATAATTTAAAAATAAGATTTTTTTTTACTTTTTTAATTACTTTTTGTTTGTTATGTCGCAATAAAATATATCTTTGACCATTATTAATTATTTTTACAATACAAAATGCGCACAGGAACAGTAAAATTTTTCAACGAGTCTAAAGGTTATGGTTTCATCACAGATGATGAAACAGGAAAAGACATTTTCGTACATGCTACCGGAGTTAAAACTGAAAATTTAGCAGAAGGAGACAAAGTATCTTACGAAGAAGAAGAAGGTAGAAAAGGTAAAGTAGCAGCTCAAGTAGTAGCTATCGAAGACTAATATATATTATTTTTTGATTACCTAAGATTAGCAAAACGCTCCAATAAAATTGGAGCGTTTTTTTTAAATGAATTATTATTTATAATGAATTTAAATAATGTTTTTTAAGAAGTAAATAACAAACGTTTAGCCTTTGATTTTTGCGAATTAAATAATGCGATGTATATTTGTGCCTATTTTAAATTACTTCTAATTTTGTTCCTTATGCAATCTAATCAATTAGATTATTTACCAATACTGATGCAAGCAGGTTTAGCGTTAGGATTTGTGATTTTAACCATAGTTGGCTCTAGCTTTTTAGGCCCAAAAAGACACTCCAAAAACAAAGACAAAAACTTCGAATGTGGTATCGAATCAGTCGGAAACGCCAGAATACCTTTTTCTGTAAAATATTTCTTGGTCGCTATTCTTTTCGTTCTTTTTGACGTAGAGGTAATTTTCCTTTATCCTTGGGCTATCAATTTCAAAGCGCTTGGAATGGAAGGCATGATTAAAATGGTTATCTTTATGTTATTGCTATTAGTTGGCTTCTTCTATATAATCAAGAAGAAAGCTTTAGAATGGGAATAAAAATAAAATTGCTATGAGTGAAACAAAAACAAATATGGTTGCTCCACCAGAGGGAGTTGTTGGTGAAGGCTTCTTCGCTACAAAATTGAACGATGTTGTTGGAATGGCGCGCGCTAATTCGCTTTGGCCATTGCCTTTTGCCACTTCTTGTTGCGGAATTGAATTTATGGCAACGATGGCTTCCCACTATGATCTTGCACGTTTCGGTTCAGAAAGAGTTAGTTTTTCACCTCGCCAAGCGGATATGTTGATGGTAATGGGTACTATTTCTAAAAAGATGGCACCTATTTTACGTCAAGTATACGAACAAATGTCAGAACCTCGTTGGGTAATTGCTGTAGGTGCATGTGCTTCTTCAGGAGGGGTTTTTGACACCTATTCAGTTTTACAAGGAATAGACAAAGTAATTCCAGTTGATGTTTATGTTCCTGGATGTCCACCAAGACCTGAACAAATTGTAGATGGCGTAATGAGATTACAAGAATTAGTGAGAAACGAATCAGTTCGTAGAAGAAACTCACCAGAATATAAAGAATTATTAGCTTCTTATAACCTATAATATGGCTTTAGAAACGGCTTTTATACAAGAAAAACTAGCGAAGACTTTTGGAAATAATGTGTTCAATTTTGAAATGAAACGAGATATTTTCACTTTCGAAGCAACTTCAGATACTATTCATGAAGTGATTCGCTTTTTGAAAGAACAAGAAGATTTAAATTTTCACTTTCTTACTGATTTAACAGGGATTCACTTCCCTGATAATGATGATTCTCATCAATTTGCAGTAGTATATCAATTACACAATTGGATAGAAAATGTGAGAATTCGAGTAAAAACATATTTGCCTGAAAACCCAGAATTAGAAACAATCACAGATTTATTCCTTTGTTCAAATTGGATGGAAAGAGAAGCTTGGGATTTTTTTGGAATCAATTTCAAAGGGCATCCGCAATTGAAACGAATTTTAAATATGGACGAAATGGTTTCTCATCCTATGCGAAAAGAGTTCCCAATGGAAGATAGCGGAAGAACTGATAAAGACGACCGTTTCTTCGGAAGAATATCAATAAATGGATAATTAATAATGAATAATTAACAATTATAAACTGTAAAAAAGATTAAAATTTAATGGTATCAAAAAAACTAATTATTAATTATCAATTGTCAATTGTCAATTAAAAAATGTCAGATTTATTATTACCACCAGAGCATCGATATGCTAAATTAATAGAACAAAGCCGAAATGAAGACGGGAGTGAATTTTCTATATTAAATTTAGGCCCTACACACCCAGCGACTCACGGGATTTTTCAAAATATCCTTTTAATGGATGGAGAAAGAATTATTGAGGCGGAACCTACCGTTGGTTATATTCACCGTGCTTTTGAAAAAATAGCAGAAAACAGACCGTTTTACCAAATAAATGTATTGACTGACCGAATGAACTACTGTTCTTCGCCAATCAACAACATGGCTTGGTGGATGACAGTAGAAAAACTATTAAATATTGAAGTGCCAAAAAGAGCACAATATTTAAGAGTTATCGTGATGGAATTAGCAAGAATTACAGATCATTTAATTTGTAATTCTATTTTAGGAGTTGATACTGGTGCTTATACTGGTTTCTTATATGTGTTTCAGTTCCGTGAAAAAGTTTATGAAATTTATGAAGAAATATGTGGTGCTCGTTTGACAACCAATATGGGAAGAATAGGTGGTTTTGAAAGAGAATGGTCTGAGGAAGCTTTCAAAAAATTAAATGTTTTCTTAGAAGAATTTCCAATCGCTTGGAAAGAATTTGAAAACCTTTTTGAAAGAAATAGAATTTTTATAGATAGAACTGTAAATGTAGGTGGAATAACAGCTGAAAAAGCAATGGCTTACGGATTTACAGGTCCTAATTTACGCGCGGCAGGAATAGATTATGATGTTCGCAAAGCGGCTCCTTATTCTTCTTATGAGGATTTCGAATTTGATGTGCCAGTTGGAAAATCGGGTGATACTTATGACCGTTTTTGTGTTCGTAATGCCGAAGTATGGGAAAGTATTAGCATCATCAAACAAGCATTAACAAAATTACCTGAAGGACCAATTCACGCTGAGGTTCCCGATTATTATTTGCCTCCAAAAGAGGATGTTTATACCAATATGGAAAGCTTAATCTATCACTTCAAAATTGTGATGGGAGAAGTGCCAGTTCCTATAGATGAAATTTATCACGCTGTTGAAGGCGGAAATGGAGAATTAGGATTCTATTTAACTACAGACGGAAGCAGAACACCCTATAGATTAAAATTCAGAAGACCTTGTTATATCTATTATCAAGCTTATCCAGAAATGATAAAAGGTGCTATGCTTTCTGATGCTATTGTTATTTTATCAAGTTTAAATGTAATTGCAGGCGAATTAGACGCATAAAAAATAAAAGATTGCAGAATGCAGATTTTAGAATTCAGATTGAAAAATCCTAATTCCTAAATTCTAAATCTAAAATTAAAAATGGAAAGATCACAAATCAAACAAGAAATAAATATCACTGACACTTTGATGAATCGCATCAATGAATTAATCAGTCATTATCCTGCAGATAAAAGAAAATCGGCACTATTGCCTGTTTTGCATGAGGTTCAGGATGCTCACGACAATTGGTTAAGCATTGATTTGCAAAATAAAGTAGCCGAAATTTTAGAAATACAACCTATTGAAGTCTATGAAGTGGTTACGTTTTACACCATGTACAATCAAAGACCAATTGGGAAATACATGTTTGAATTCTGTCAAACCTCCCCTTGTTGTCAAAATGGCGTGGAAGATTTGATGGATTATACATGTAACAAATTAGGAGTAAAAGTTGGTGAACCAACAGCAGACGGGCTTTTTGAAGTACGCGGTGTTGAGTGTCTTGGTGCTTGTGGTTATGCTCCCATGATGCAGTTGGGTGATTTCTACCAAGAACATCTGACCAAAGAAAAAGTGGATCAGCTAATTGCTGATTGCAAAGACGGAAAAATCACTTTACACGATAAATAATATCATGGGAAGAAAAATATTATTAGACAAAATAAACGTTCCGGGAATTAAAACCTATGAAGTATATCGCAAAGAAGGCGGTTATGCATCGGTAGAAAAAGCCTTGAAAAAAATGACTCCTGATGAAGTAGTCGAAGAAGTAAAGACTTCTGGACTTCGTGGTCGCGGTGGCGCAGGATTTCCAGCTGGAATGAAATGGAGTTTTATCGATAAAAAATCGGGAAACCCAAGACATTTAGTTTGTAACGCCGATGAATCGGAACCGGGAACTTTCAAAGATCGTTACTTAATGGAATACATGCCTCATCTTTTAATAGAAGGAATGATTACGTCAAGTTATGCTTTGGGGGCTAATCTATCGTATATCTACATTCGTGGAGAATATATGTGGATATATAAAATTTTAGAAAAAGCAATCGCTGAAGCAAAAGCAGCCGGTTGGTTGGGTAAAAACATATTGGGTTCGGGCTATGATTTGGAATTATACGTTCAAATTGGTGCCGGAGCTTATATCTGCGGAGAAGAAACAGCGCTTATTGAAAGTCTGGAAGGAAAACGTGGTAATCCAAGATTGAAGCCGCCATTTCCAGCGGTTAAAGGTCTTTGGCAAAATCCAACCGTTGTAAATAATGTTGAAACCATTGCTGCTGTGCCGTGGATTGTAAACAATTCTGGTGCTGATTATGCAGGAATTGGAATTGGTCGTTCCAC
Organism: Flavobacterium sp.; assembly: GCF_049318185.1. Taxonomy (GTDB): domain Bacteria; phylum Bacteroidota; class Bacteroidia; order Flavobacteriales; family Flavobacteriaceae; genus Flavobacterium. The sequence goes on from NZ_JBMOGV010000016.1 coordinate 19,826, forward strand.
TGGAACAAAATTGATTTCAGCTTCTGGAAACATCAAAAACCAAGGGGTTTATGAAATTGAATTAGGAGTTTCTGTATATGAATTCATGAATTCCGATGAATATTGTGGCGGAATGCAAACAGATAGACCATTGAAAGCATTGGTTCCAGGAGGAAGTTCGGTGCCCATTTTACCAGCCCATTTAATTTACAAAACCGCTGCAGGCGAGGACCGATTAATGACTTATGAAAGTTTATCCGATGGTGGTTTTGCAACCGGTTCGATGCTAGGTTCAGGCGGATTTATTGTTTATGATGACCGTGCTTGTATCGTTCGTAACACTTGGAATTTTTCCAGATTTTACCACCACGAATCTTGCGGACAATGTACACCATGTCGTGAAGGAACAGGTTGGTTAGAAAAAGTATTATGGAGAATTGAAAACGGACAAGGACGTGAAGAAGATATTGATTTATTATGGAGCATTCAATCCAAAATTGAAGGCAACACAATATGCCCTCTAGGTGATGCGGCTTCATGGCCAGTTGCTGCGGCAATTCGTCATTTCAGAGATGAATTTGAATATCATATACGTTTTCCTGAGAAAATTAAAAATAGAGATCACTTTGTGAATGAGCCATTTGAAAAAGTAAAGCGTTTAATTGCAAAACAAGAAATATAATTTAAAAGTCAGAAGTTGGAAGTTGGAAGTTAGAAGTGAAAACACTGAAACTTTTAAACCTTTAAACTTTTAAACAAAAAAATATGAAAGTAACCATAGACGGTCAAGAAATTGAAGTAGCACCAGGAACAACAATCCTGCAAGCGGCTCGTATGATTGGTGGAGAATCTGTTCCACCAGCCATGTGTTATTATTCTAAATTAGAAGGGACTGGAGGCAAATGCCGTTGTTGCTTGGTAGATGTTACTAAAGGTAGCGAAGCTGATCCAAGACCAATGCCAAAACTTGTTGCCTCGTGCGTAACAGGTTGTCAAGACGGTATGGAAGTAGCCAGCAAATCTTCTGAACGCGTTCGCGACGCAAGAAATGCTGTGACTGAATTTCTTCTGATAAATCACCCTTTAGATTGCCCTGTTTGTGATCAGGCAGGCGAATGTGATTTGCAAAATTTAAGCTTCGAACACGGAAAATTGCAACAGCGTTTTATTGAAGATAAAAGAACTTTTGAACCAGAAGACATTGGCGATAAAATTCAATTACATATGAACCGTTGCATTGTTTGCCAACGTTGTGTGGAAGTTGCAGACCAATTAACAGATGGAAGAGTTCACGGGGTTTTGAATCGTGGAGATCATTCACAAATTTCGACTTGTGTTTCGGCTGCCATTGATAATGAATTCTCAGGAAATATGATTGACGTTTGCCCTGTTGGCGCTTTAACTGATAAGACTTTCCGATTCAAATCGAGAGTTTGGTTCAACAAACCTTTCAATGCCCATAGAGATTGTGACAAATGTTGCGGTAAAACAACACTTTGGATGTTTGGTAACGAAATTCAAAGAATTACTGCTCGCAAAGACGAGTACCATGAAGTGGAAGAATTCATCTGTAACACTTGTCGTTTTGACAAAAAAGACGTTTCAGATTGGGTAGTTGAGGGGCCAAGAAAATTCGAAAAAGATTCGGTAATCAACCAAAACAAGCATTACGGAAAACTAGATAAAGTTGTCATCGAAACCGAAAAAGGAATACTTCAAGGTAGAGATATCGATCGTAAAAAAATCAGTATGGCTGAGATAGATTATAACGAAAAAATTGACGGTAATCCAATCAATATTAAGAAAAATGGATAGTGCTTTTATTATAGAAAAAAGCGTTTTCATTGTAGTTATTTTTGCCGTAACTATGATTATGGCTATGTACTCTACATGGGCAGAACGTAAAGTAGCCGCTTTTCTACAAGATAGAGTTGGACCAAACCGCGCCGGTTGGGGTGGTTTATTGCAACCGCTTGCTGATGGTATGAAATTATTTGCCAAAGAAGAATTTGAACCCAATACCAAAAATAAATTTTTATTCTTTTTAGGACCAGCCATTGCGATGAGTGCGGCCTTAATGACTAGTGCAGTAATTCCTTGGGGTGATAAATTAGAAATTTTTGGAAGAACAGTCCATTTACAAGCAACTGATACTGATAGTGCGTTACTTTATATTTTTGCTGTAGTATCTATAGGAGTTTATGGCATTATGATTGGTGGTTGGGCATCTAATAATAAATTCTCATTGATGGGTGCCGTTCGTGCTGCTTCACAAATGGTGTCTTATGAAATCGCTATGGGGTTATCAATGATAGCCTTATTGATGATGACAGGAACATTGAGTTTAAAAGAAATTTCAGCGCAACAACATGGTTTGCATTGGAACGCATTCTACCAGCCTTTATCATTTTTAATTTTCTTAATTTGTGCTTTTGCAGAAACTAATAGAACACCATTTGATTTAGCTGAGTGTGAATCGGAATTAATTGGTGGTTATCACACGGAGTATTCTTCTATGAAAATGGGTTTTTATTTATTTGCAGAATATGCTAATATGTTTATTTCATCAACCATAATAGCTATTTTATTCTTTGGTGGTTATAACTATCCTGGAATGGGCTGGGCAGTGGTACATTGGGGAGTTAATATTGCAAATGTTATTGGAATAGGAGCTTTATTTATAAAATTATGTTTTTTCATCTTTTTCTTTATGTGGATTAGATGGACAATACCACGTTTCAGATATGATCAATTGATGAATTTAGGATGGAAGATTTTAATTCCACTTTCTATTATCAATATTATGATTACTGGAATTGTAATTTTAAGAAGTGAAATTTTTACCTTTTTGGGATTTAAATAGGAAAAGAAATTATGTCAGTATCGATACAAAGTATATCATTATCAGGTCACAAAAAGCAAGTTTCCAACAAGGAAATGACTTTTTTTGAAAGAATGTACCTAATTGCCATTGTAAAAGGTTTGTTGATTACCATCAAACACTTTTTTAGAAAAAAAGCAACTATACAATATCCTGAACAAGTTAGAGAATTTAGTCCTGTTTATCGTGGACAACACATGTTGAAACGTGATGAACTAGGACGTGAAAACTGTACGGCTTGTGGATTGTGTGCCTTATCTTGTCCTGCGGAAGCCATTACTATGAAAGCTGCAGAGCGTCAAAAAGGCGAAGAACATTTGTACCGTGAAGAGAAATACGCCGAAATCTACGAAATCAACATGTTGCGCTGTATTTTCTGTGGTTTGTGTGAAGAAGCTTGTCCAAAAGATGCAATATATTTAACGCTTTCTAAAGAATTAGTTCCTTCTAACTACGATCGTGAAGATTTCATTTTCGGAAAAGATAAATTAGTTATGCCATTAGAAATGGCTATTAAGAACGCTCAACTTAAAAACGTTAACTAATGTCGTCAATATTAATTATATTCTACTTTTTATCAGCTATTACATTGGCTGCGGCTTTTTTAACCATTTATAGTAAAAACCCAATTCACAGTGCTATTTACTTAGTGATCTGTTTCTTTTCGATTGCGGGTCACTATTTACTTTTCAATGCGCAATTTTTAGCGATTGTACATATCATAGTTTATTCAGGAGCTATAATGGTTCTTTTTCTATTTACGATTATGTTAATGAATCTTAATAAAGAAGACGAAGTTCATAAACCGCGTATTACAAGACTTGGAGCTATTGTGGTTTTTATTATAACCAGCATAGTTTTAATTACGATTTTCATCAATTCAAAAACTATTTTAGGTGATTATGATGTTTCAGGTGAAGATTTTCAATCTATTAGAAAACTTGGAACTGTATTATTGAACGAATATATGGTGCCCTTCGAATTTGCTTCTATTCTATTATTAGTGGCCATGATTGGTGTGGTTTTATTGTCAAAAAAAGAAAAAACTGAGCAGAAATAATGAATAATATTTTAAATCAAATAGGAATAGAAAACTACATTTTTCTTTCGGTACTTCTTTTTTGTATCGGGGTTTTTGGAGTATTATATCGCAGAAACGCCATTATTGTCTTCATGTCGATAGAAATCATGTTAAATGCGGTAAACTTATTATTTGTAGCATTTTCAACTTATCATCAAGATGCTGAAGGACAAGTTTTTGTTTTCTTTTCGATGGCAGTTGCTGCTGCCGAAGTAGCAGTAGGACTGGCAATCTTAGTTTCGGTTTATAGAAACTTAGGTTCCATTGATATTGATAATTTAAAGAATTTAAAAGGATAATCTAGAATGGAAACAAAATTAGCATTAGTATTACTTTTATCTCCATTTGTTGGATTTCTTTTCAATGTTTTCTTTGGTAAAAAAGTAAGTAGAGTGGTTTCCGGTGTTATCGGAACATTGACTGTAGTGGTTTCCTTTTTATTATCAATTTGCTTTTTTGCTCAATTGAACCTAAACGGAAAACCATTTGAAATATCTTTATTCGATTGGATTCAGGTTAGTAATTTTAAATTAGAATTTGGCATTTTATTAGACCAATTGTCCTTATTGTGGTTGTTATTCGTTACCGGAATTGGTTCGTTAATTCATTTATATTCTATCAGCTACATGCATGATGACGAGAACATGCATAAATTTTTTGCTTATTTAAATTTATTCGTCTTCTTCATGATAACTCTAGTAATAGGAAATAACTTATTAGTAATGTTTATCGGATGGGAAGGCGTTGGATTGTGTTCGTATTTATTAATTGGATTTTGGTATAAGAACCAATCGTATAACGATGCCGCGAAGAAAGCTTTCATCATGAACCGTGTTGGCGATTTAGGTTTCCTTATCGGAATGTTCATTTTGGCTACGATGTTCTCTACGCTAAACTATAGCGAATTAAAATATGCGGTAGCTGCAGGAGATGTGAACACTGCTTTATTGGGTGTTGCAGCACTTTGTTTGTTCATTGGTGCCACGGGTAAATCGGCACAGTTGCCTTTGTATACTTGGTTACCTGATGCGATGGCAGGGCCAACGCCCGTTTCGGCTTTAATCCACGCCGCGACCATGGTAACAGCGGGTATCTTTATGATTACGAGAATGAACTTCTTGTTTGATTTAACGCCAGATGTTCAAAATATAATCGCAATTGTAGGTGCATTGACTGCTTTAGTAGCTGCATCCATTGGTTTATTACAAAACGATATTAAAAAAGTATTGGCTTATTCTACTGTTTCGCAATTGGGATTAATGTTCCTAGCTTTAGGACTTGGTGCTTATACTGTTGCAGTTTTCCACGTAATTACTCATGCGTTCTTTAAAGCTTGTTTGTTCTTAGGCTCTGGATCGGTTATTCACGGACTACATGGTGAACAAGACATGAGAAAAATGGGGGGATTACGCAAAGCAATGCCTATCACTTTCTGGACTATGATGATTTCGACATTGGCCATTGCAGGTATTTTCCCTTTTGCCGGTTTTTGGTCGAAAGATGAAATCTTAATGGTGGCTTTTGAACACAATAAAGTTTTATGGATAGTCGCTTCGATTGCGTCAATTATGACCGCTTTCTATATGTTCCGATTGATGTACCTGACTTTCTTTAAAGAATTTAGAGGAACAGAGGAACAAAAACACCATCTGCACGAGAGCCCAAGTTTAATGACCATTCCATTGGTAATCTTAGCCGCTTTAGCGTTAGTTGGTGGAGCCATTAATTTGCCAGGAAGCATGTGGTTGAACCATTTCATGGAACCCATTTTATCAGGAGAACACGAAACACATCATCTTGGAACACAAGAATTCATATTGATGGGAATTGCATTAGTTGGAGCGATTATTGGAATTATTTGGGCGAATGCCAAATACATCAAACAGGCTTTTGTCCCTAAAGTGGATTCTGAAATTGTTGGTTTTAACAAAACGATTTACAATAAATATTATGTTGACGAATTTTATACTTTCTTGATAGTAAAACCTATCAACAGTTTGGCAAACTTCTTCCGTACTACTTTAGAACAGGCTTTGGGAAAAGTAGTTTTCAGTTTGGGAACGGTTGCCAATGGATTAGCAACTGAAGGAAAGAAATTGCAAAACGGAAATATTGGTTTATACCTTTTTGCCTTTGTGATTGGAGTTTGTGCCATCATATCGTATTTATTTATAACGCATACTGCTCAATAATTTTACATAATGGATGTAACTACTATATTATTATTACTTCTTTTTGGTTCGATTGCCACTTTTTTTGCAGGAGATAAATTAGCTTCCAAAGTCGCGCTTGTATTCAGTTTGGGTGCATTAGGTTTGTCTTTGTATTTACTAAACCTATTACATCATGGTGTCGATATCAGCTTCATGTCTGGTTGGATTGACAATCCAAAAGTAGCTCTAGCTTTCAAAGCCGATGGATTATCGATTGCGATGGTTTTATTGACGACGGCTTTAACACCGTTGATTATTTTCTCCTCTTTTGGAAATAACTTTTCTAACAGTAAAAACTTCTATGCTTTAGTAATGTTTATGTCATTCGCGATGACAGGAACTTTCTTGGCTGCAGATGGTTTATTATACTATATTTTTTGGGAATTGGCGCTAATTCCAATTTACTTCATTGCTTTACTTTGGGGTAATGGCGATGGCGAAGAACGCAAAAAAGCGGTGCTGAAATTCTTCATTTACACACTTGGAGGTTCATTATTTATGCTCATAGCTTTTGCTTATTTGTATTCAAAAGCGGGTAGTTTCCTTTTAGAAGACTTATACAAATTAGATTTAAGTGCATCCGAACAATGTTGGATTTTCTTTGCTTTTTTCTTGGCTTATGCTATAAAAATTCCAATCATTCCTTTCCACACCTGGCAAGCAAAAGTGTATCAAAAAGCGCCAACAGTTGGAACGATGCTTTTATCTGGTATCATGCTAAAAATGGGATTGTACAGCGTTATTCGTTGGCAATTGCCTATCGCGCCTGATGCTGCAAAAGAATACATGCCAATCCTAATTGGGTTAAGTATTGCAGGTGTAATCTATGGTTCCATTGTAGCCATACGCCAAAAGGATTTAAAAAAATTATTGGCGTATTCTTCCTTAGCTCACGTTGGTTTAATCGCAGCTGGATGTTATACCTTAACACTTGACGGATTGAGTGGTGCGGTTTCTCAAATGATTGCTCACGGATTTGTTATCGTCGGGTTATTCTTTGCTGCTGAAATCATTTTCAGAAGATGTGAAACCCATAAAATTGTCGATTTGGGTGGAATCAGAGCACAAACACCAAAGTTCACATCAATGTTTATGATTTTAGTATTAGCTTCTGTGGCGTTGCCTGGGACTTTCAACTTTGTGGGAGAGTTTACCGTGTTGTATAGTTTAAGTCAAGTAAATATTTGGTTCGCCGTTTTAGGAGGAACCACCATTATATTGGGTGCCTACTATATGTTGAAGATGTTCCAAAATGTCATGTTGGGTGAAACTAACTCTAAAGTATTTGCAGACGTAACCACTAATGAAGCGATTACATTTGTGGTAATCATCGCCTTTTTATTATTCTTCGGATTGTATCCAAAACCGATTGTTGATTTAGTAACGCCAAGTTTAAAAGAAATTTTAACTACTATTAATAACTAAGAACTACCAATGAATACATTAATTGCCATATCAGGTTTAGGTGTTTTTTGCCTTATTGCTGAAATCTTTAATTTAAGAAAGCTGTTAGTTCCGGTTACGATACTTGGTTTATTAGCCATTCTTGGTCTTACGATTTCCGAATTCAATGTGCCACAAGCTTATTACAACAATATGATTGTTGTCGATAAATTTTCGGTAGCCTTTTCGAGTTTGTTTATTGTATTAACTATTTTTTTAGTAGCCTTGAGTGGTGATTTTTACAAAGATCATCCCACTAAAATCTCCGATTTTATTGCCATCAAAATATTCCTTTTGGCCGGAGCTGTGGCGATGGTTTCTTTTGGGAACTTATCCATGTTTTTCTTAGGAATTGAAGTGCTTTCTATTTCCTTATACATATTAGCGGCAAGCCGAAGATTGGATGTAAAAAGTAACGAAGCCGGAATGAAATATTTCCTTCTAGGTTCTTTTGCCTCGGGAATTATCTTATTTGGTATCTGTTTAATTTACGGAGCAACAGGTTATTTTGATATAGCCGAAATCAAAGATTTATCCTCTGGAGCTGGAATTCCTATTTGGTTTCCAATAGGAATTACGTTGATGGTTATCGGAATGTTATTCAAAATAGCAGCGGCACCATTCCATTTTTGGGCACCCGATGTGTATGAAGGCGCACCATCTATGACCACAGCAACCATGAGTACTTTGGCAAAAGTAGTAGCCATGGCCGCTTTATACAAATTAGTAAGTGGTATGACGGAATCATTAACACCAACATTTGAAATGGTGATTGTGGTGGTTTCAATACTTTCTATGACCGTTGGAAATATCATGGCGTTGCGTCAAAACAATGTAAAACGCATGTTGGCTTTCTCTGGTATTTCGCATGCCGGATTTATGCTAATGGCTATTTTGTGTTTATCAACGGCTGCTAGCACGCTTTTATATTATACCGCAGCTTATGCTTTGTCAGGTATTGCCTCTTTTGCAGTAATTATTTATGTTACCAGAAACAAAGACAACGAAGATATTACCAACTTCAACGGCTTAGGGAAAACCCATCCACTTTTAGCTGCTGTGTTAACGGCTTCGCTTTTATCGATGGCTGGAATTCCAATTTTTGCTGGGTTTTTTGCTAAGTTTATGTTGTTCAGTCAAACTATTAAAGCGGGTTTCTTAGTAGTAGTTATTGCCGGAGTAATCAACTCTATCATTAGTATAGGCTACTATTTCAAATTGATTTTGGCGATGTATACCAAAGAAGCTGCCGAAGAGCAACAAGCAGTGCCGTTTGTGTATTACTTTGTGGCAGTAGTAGCTATTTTGTTAAACATCTTGATGGGACTCTATCCTTCATTTATAACCAATTTATTGAGCTAAAACTCATT
>NZ_JBMOGV010000017.1:0-26831 GCF_049318185.1 Flavobacterium sp.
TACAAGAAATTGGAAAAGTTGACTTAATTACTGCTGATGAAGAAGTAGAATTAGCTCAGAAGATTAAAGCCGGCGACCAACGTGCGTTAGAGAAATTGACAAAAGCCAATTTACGTTTCGTGGTTTCTGTCGCAAAACAATACCAAAATCAAGGTTTAACACTACCCGATTTGATTAACGAAGGAAATTTAGGTTTGATTAAAGCCGCACAACGTTTTGACGAAACTCGTGGTTTCAAATTCATTTCGTATGCTGTTTGGTGGATTCGCCAATCTATTCTTCAAGCTTTGGCTGAACAATCACGTATTGTCCGTTTGCCGTTGAACAAAATTGGTTCTATTAATAAAATCAACAAGATGTATGCTTTGTTAGAACAATCTAACGAACGTCCACCATCTGCTGAAGAAATTGCAAAAGAGCTCGATATGACCGTTAATGACGTAAAAGAGAGTATGAAAAACTCTGGTCGTCACTTGTCAATGGATGCACCACTTGTAGAAGGAGAAGATTCTAACTTGTATGACGTTTTACGTTCAGGTGAATCTCCAAATCCAGACCGCGAATTGATTCACGAATCGTTACGTACTGAAATCGAACGTTCTTTAGAAACCCTAACACCAAGAGAAGCCGATGTAGTTCGTTTGTATTTTGGTTTAGGCGATCAACACCCAATGACTTTGGAAGAGATTGGAGAAACTTTCGACTTAACTCGTGAGCGTGTGCGTCAAATTAAAGAAAAAGCCATCCGCCGATTGAAACATACCTCAAGAAGTAAAATTTTAAAAACATATTTAGGATAAATTTAGACATAAAGTCGAATGTCTTAATGTCAAAACTCCGAAAATACTTTCGGAGTTTTTTATTTTTTTATTTGAACTTGTTTCAGATTCACCAATTATAATTTACTTTTGCAAAAAACAACACAAACTAATTTCAGTATTATAAGATACTGAAATAAATTCAGCATGAAATGAAAAACACACTTATCGCTCCTTCAGTTTTAGCTGCCGATTTCGCTAACTTACAACGCGACATTGAAATGATTAATGCGAGTGAAGCCGATTGGTTTCATATTGACATTATGGATGGTGTTTTTGTTCCGAATATTTCTTTTGGAATGCCTGTTTTAGAAGTCATTTCAAAACATGCCAAAAAAACAATTGATGTTCATTTAATGATTGTCGATCCAGACAGATATATAGGGACTTTTGCTGCTTTAGGCGCCAATATTTTATCTGTTCATTATGAAGCATGCACTCATTTACATAGAACATTGCAAGCCATAAAAGCAGCAGGAATGAAAGCTGGTGTTGCCCTCAACCCACATACTAATGTAGATTTACTAGAAGATATTATAAATGACATTGATTTAATTTGTGTAATGAGTGTAAATCCGGGTTTTGGTGGTCAATCGTTTATTGAAAACACCTATTCTAAAATCGAAAAATTAAAAGAGCTTATTATTAGAAAAAATGCTTCCGCTTTAATTGAAATTGATGGTGGAGTTACTGATAAGAATGCTAAAAAATTAGTTGAAGCAGGAGCAAATATTTTGGTAGCTGGGAATTTTGTTTTTAAAGCAGAAAATCCAATTGAAACCATTGCTTATTTGAAGAAATTAACTTCATAGTTAAACTTAAATGAAACAACTATTTTTCATCCTGTCCTTTTTAATAATTTCTTGTAGTTCAAATGACAAAATACAAGTTGATGAAACAATTCGCGGGGCTGATATTTCCTATTTACCTTTAATTGAGAGTGAAGGGATTATTTTTAAAAATAATAATCAACCAGAAAACGTAATTACTACTTTAAAAAAAACAGGATGTAATTACATTAGAATTCGGCTTTGGCACACACCATCAGATGTTCATTCGAGTTTAACAGAAGTAAAAGCATTAGCAGAAAGAGTTCGAGAAGCAGGAATGAAAGTTTGGATAACTGTGCATTATTCTGATACTTGGGCCGATCCTGGAAATCAAACAAAGCCCATAGCTTGGCAAAATTTGAACTTCAACGAATTAAAAATTGCCGTTTCAAATTATACAGCGAATATAGTTTCAGAAATTAATCCAGATATTATTCAAATTGGCAATGAAACAAATGATGGCTTTTTGTGGCCAACAGGGAGATTGTCGATTAATGAAAACCAATATATTCAATTGACCAATGCTGCGACTATTGCCGTTAGAGCAAATTCAAATTCAACCAAAATAATGTTTCACTATGCTGGATTTGAAAATTCGTCTACTTACTTTACCAAAATGAATAGTATTGACTATGATTATATTGGGCTGTCATACTATCCAATTTGGCATGGGAAAAACCTAAATGATTTAAAAAATAGCATAAACCAACTTGGAACAACATTTAATAAAAAAGTAATAATTGCAGAAACAGCTTATCCTTTTTCTTTGGGATATAATGATTTTACAAATAATATTTTAGGACAAATTGATCAAATCATTACGGCTTATCCTCCAACACCAATAGGCCAAAAAAACTTTTTAAATGACCTAAAAAATACAGTAAAAGTTAGCGATCACGGCATAGGTTTTTGTTATTGGGGCGCAGAATGGATTGCTTTTCGTGGACCAACAGCAACCAATGGTTCACCATGGGAAAACCAAGCACTTTGGGATTTTGACAACAATGCTTTACCTGCTTTAGAATTTTTTAAAAAATATTAATTCCGCTTTTAATAGTCTAATTTTCTTGTTTTTTTAAATATTTCTTCGAAAATAATTCCGTACAACTATCTTTGCAATGATTTTTTCTAACGTTTTGAAAAAATACAACTTAGCATCTTTAGATTGTTTTTTAAATGTCAATAGGTAAAAACAAAAAATGCTAGAAAGGTAATCTAGCATCTTTAGTGACCTCGGCAGGGTTCGAACCTGCAACCATCAGAGCCGAAATCTGATATTCTATCCAGTTGAACTACGAAGCCTTTAAAAAATAGATGAAAGAGAAAAGAAAAAAGATCAAGTTTCCTCAATATTCTTTTCTCATGCTTTTTGCTTCTTTTCTCTTAATTCTTAAACTAATAATTTTTTAACGATAGCCGATATCGTTTTACCTTCTGCTGTTCCACCAAGTTGAGCTGAGGCTAATCCCATTACTTTTCCCATAGAAGCTATTCCTGAAGCTCCAGTTTCTGCAATTATTTTTGCAACTACGAGTTCTACTTCTGCTTCAGATAATTGTGCGGGTAAGAATTTTTCAATCACTGCAATTTGAGCTAATTCTGGTTCAGCTAAATCGGCACGATTTTGTGAAGTAAAAATTTCGTAACTGTCTTTACGCATTTTTACCAATTTTTGTAAAATTTTAATTTCATCTGATTCGGTGATTTCTTCTTTAGATCCTGATGAAGTTTGCGCTAATAAAAGTTCCGATTTGATGGCTCGAAGTGCTTCTAAAGCTATAGTGTCTTTAGCACGCATAGCATTTTTCATCTCCTCCATTATTTGGTTTGATAAACTCATAATTTAGATTTTTTGATTATTCGACCACTTAGATTATTAGATTTTAAGACTACTAAAAAGCCATACAAAGATAAAAAAATAACCCGAAAATCTTAGTGAAATTTTCGGGTTGAATAATTTGGTTTAGTGTTGGTTTAATCTACGTTATCATGCAAGAATGAGTTATTGGAACGCAATTGCAAATCATCATTGCTGTCTGTTCCTAAAGACATTCTTGAGTTTGAATTTGTATCAGCATTGTTTGATAAGTCAAGTCCAAGACGCTTGTATGCTGGTTCTTTTTCCAATTCTTCAATACGTGAAGGATTATTGTGAAATTTATAATTGAACTCTTTTAATTTTCTTCTTCTTTCATCAGCTCTATGCCTTAAAGTTTCTTCGATGGTCATTTCTACTGGTGATACATCTTCAAAGTGCATAACTGTTGACAATGGCTTATCCGTTTCTGCTTGTGACTTTAAAGTAATATTTAACTCTTCAGCTATTGGCTCTTCAATTATTTTTGCTATTGGTTTTGAGTTTAATAAATCATTTTCTATTTCCATATATTCCTCTAAAGAATATTTGATTACACCACCTTCATTCATTTCAGTAACTTGAACAAATTGTACTGCTTCATTTACTATTATATCATTTGCCTCTGATAAATCAAAAACTATTTTGCTTTCTTCAATAGCTTCGCTTTTTTCAAATGTTGTCGTATCTGGAATATCAAATGTAAATGTAGTTTGTTCTTCCTCAATGCTATTTTGTGGTTCAATCACTTTTATTTCATTAACTTCAGGAGTAATTACTTTGAAATCGATATCAATAATTGGTGATACAATTTCGAAAGTTACATCCAAGTTGCGAATAAATTGATTCATAGCTATTAACTCATTGTCGTCAATAGCTGCTTCTAACAATGATGTCAATTCTATTTCGTCTTCGATTAATTCAAATACAATTTTTTCAGACACCTCTTCAGTTGGAGTTTCTAGAATAGATTGAAAAACCTCTACTGATTTTTGAGTTAGATCACGTTCTAATTTATGCTCACTATCTAATGAGTGTATAATTTTCTTAGCTTCTATGTTTAAAATTCCATTTTGTTGTTCTTCATTAAATCCCGTTGCAATGATGGTAACTGCTATTGATTCACCTAATTTTTCATCTTCTCCAACTCCCATAATGATGTTAGCATTGTTTCCGGCTTCACTTTGAATATGGTCATTAATTTCTCCTATTTCATCAATAGTAATTTCATTTGAACCAGAAACGATAAGCAACAATACGTTTTTGGCTCCCGAAATTTTATTATCATCTAACAATGGGGAATCTAATGCAGAAATAATAGCTTCTTTTGCTCTGTTTTCACCGCTAGCAGTAGCAGAACCCATAATGGCTCTTCCACTATTCTCGAGAACAGTTTTAGCATCTTTTAAATCAATGTTTTGAGTATAGTGATGTGTAATTACTTCCGCAATTCCTCTTGATGCTGTAGCTAATACTTCATCTGCTTTTGAAAATCCGGCTTTGAAACCAAGATTTCCGTATACTTCTCTTAATTTATTATTATTGATAACAATTAAAGAATCAACTTGTTTTCTTAATTTCTCAACACCTAACTTGGCTTGGTCTTGACGAACTTTTCCCTCAAACTGAAAAGGACAGGTTACAATTCCTACAGTTAAAATTCCTTTCTCTTTTGCCATTTGGGCAATTACTGGCGCAGCTCCAGTTCCTGTTCCACCGCCCATTCCTGCGGTGATGAATACCATTTTAGTATTAGTGTCCAACATTTTTTCTATATCGCCAACACTTTCTAATGCTGATTGTTGACCAACATCTGGATTAGCGCCAGCGCCAAGGCCTTCTGTTAAGTTAACACCTAACTGAATTTTATTTGGCACAGGACTATTTTGAAGTGCTTGCGAGTCTGTATTACAAACTATAAAATCAACTCCATTTATTCCTTGTTTAAACATGTGATTGATAGCGTTACTTCCGCCGCCACCTACTCCAATTACTTTTATCACATTTGATTGGTTTTTTGGTAAATCAAATGAGATATTTCCAAATTCTGAGTTGCTTGTCATACTATTTTGGTTTTGTTATTTTTTACTCTGTTATGCTATTCTGCGTTATCTAAAAAATCTTTAATTTTATCTACATACCGGTCAAAAAATGACCGTCTTATTTTGCCTTCTGTTGTTTCATTTTCTATTTTGCTTACCGGCAATTCTACTTCATCTAAAACTTCTTCCTCTACTTTTTCTTCCACTAATGGTTTAAAAACTGAATTTTTTGGTACCTCTGCTGCTACTTCTTTTAGTTCAATTTTATAGGCACTATTAGAATTGTTTTCAATGCTATTCATAACCAATCCTACAGCAGTTGCAAATAAAGGACTTGAAATTTCTTCACTGGAATTTCCTGCCAAATGTTCGTTTGGATACCCAATTCTAGTATCCATTCCTGTAATATATTCTACTAATTGTTTAATATGTTTCAATTGCGATCCTCCACCAGTTAAAACAATTCCAGCAATTAACTTTTTGCGAGGATCTTCGTGCCCATAAGCTTTAATTTCAGTGAAAACTTGCTCAATGATTTCAACAACTCTTGCGTGAATTATTTTTGACAAATTCTTTAATGAAATTTCTTTTGGATCTCTTCCTCTTAGCCCTGGAATAGAAACTATTTCGTTGTCTTTGTTTTCGCCAGGCCAAGCTGAACCAAATTTTGTTTTCAACAATTCGGCTTGTTTTTCAATAATAGAACATCCTTCTTTAATATCATCTGTAATCACATTTCCACCAAAAGGCACAACTGCTGTATGACGAATGATGCCATCTTTAAAAATGGCTAAATCTGTTGTTCCACCACCAATGTCTATCAAGGCAACACCGGCTTCTTTTTCTTCTTGACTTAAAACGGCATCAGCAGAAGCTAATGGTTCCAGTGTCAAACCAGATAATTCAATACCTGAGCTTTGAATACATCTTCCTACATTTCTAATAGAAGAGGCTTGTCCAACTACCACATGAAAACTGGCTTCTAATCGTCCACCATACATGCCTATTGGTTCTTTTATTTCAGACTGCCCATCAATTTTAAATTCTTGTGGCAATACGTGGATAATTTCTTCTCCAGGAAGCATTGCTAATTTATTGACTTGGTCAATTAACAATTGAATATCTCTTCCGCTGATTACTTCCTCTGGGTTAGTTCTGATTACGTAATCAGTGTGTTGAATACTTCGAATGTGTTGTCCTGCTATACCTACAACCACATCGCTTATTTTATATCCTGAATTATTTTCGGCTTCAAGAACTGCTTGCTGAATAGATTGAATAGTTTGAGTAATATTATTTACAACACCACGAGCCACACCAAGACTTTTGGATTTTCCTACACCCAAAATTTCTAATTTTCCATATTCGTTTTTCTTACCAATCATGGCAACAATCTTGGTTGTCCCAATATCTAATCCAACGGCAATATTCTCTTTTTCCATAATCTTCTATTTAATGCAAACCACTTGTTTGGTAAACTTCAAATTAATTTTTCTGTATTTGTTTAAAGTGCTATCTAGAACTGCTTTTTGAAAAAATGCTTTATAGTTTTTAAATTTTCTATCGATGTTTATAGATTTACCAAAATCAATTTGAAAATCATAATTTCTATTCACCATGATTAAGCTGCCGTTAGGCAAAACTTGTATCCCAATGATGTTTTTTTTTAAAAAATCATCTTCTGCAATCATCTTTAAAACTTCAGATAATTTTTCTTTTTTTACTGTAGCAATTTCGCCAGATAATAGTGGAACTCTAGCAGTAAAATTCTCAGACAAGGGCATTTTATTTCCCTCATAATCAAGATAAAAAGAACCTGTTTGATCAAATACTCTTCCCAGAGGTGTTTTTTGCTCTACCACCACTTTTAAAATTCCATCTACACTAACAAATACATCTATTTTTTGTATCAATTTGTGTCTGCTAATTGAATTTTCCAATTTGTTCAAATCTAAATCAACTTTGCTCAAATTTTTTATGTCTTGATTTTTTTCTATTAACAATTTATTAACCATTTCTGGCTTCAAAAAAAGGTTCTTTTTACCCACAAAAATAACTTCTGTATTTTTAATTTTTCTAGTTGCATTTCGTTGTGAAGTAAAGGAATACAGGGAGACAACAACTAAAATAATCAACAATAATCTGATATTTGTCCAAGTGAAAATTTTCACAGCAAAGCCTTTTTAATGTTAGGAACTAATTCACCAATATCTCCTGCTCCAATAGTGATAATTATTTTGGCATTACTTGCTAAAATAGAAGGTACTAAATCGGTTTTTGAAACCAGTTTTTTGTTTGGATTTTCTATTTTTGAAAGTAACCAACTTGATGTAATTCCTTCTATTGTTAATTCTCTTGCAGGGTAAATCTCCAACATTAAAATTTCATCAAATTGAGACAAACTTTTGGCAAAATCATCGGCAAAATCTTTGGTTCTGCTAAACAAATGTGGTTGGAAAATTGCCAACACTTTTTCGTTTGGATACAATTCACGAACTGCTTGATGCACCGCGTTAATTTCGGTTGGATGATGTGCATAATCATCTACATAAACCAAATTTTCAGTCTTAATTTGATAAGAAAATCTACGTTGAATTCCTTTAAATGTTGCCAAGGCTTTAGCAATAGACTCTGTTGTTGTACCATAAGTCTTAGCCATGGCTAAGGCCATCATGGCATTCATTAAATTGTGCCTTCCTGGCAATCCGAATTGTAAATCTTTAATGATTTCAGTTGGTGTTTGAACATCAAACACATAAAAACCTTTTTCTATCCGGATATTGAAAGCTTTGTATGTTGATTCTTCATCAATTCCAATAGTTAATGCCTCTAGAGGCAATCCTTTTGGAACGAATAAATTATTTTTATTTTCAACTTTATCTGCAAATTCTCTAAAGGAATCTTCTATAGCCGATTTATCACCATAAACATCTAAATGGTCAGCATCCATTGAGGTTACACAAGCAATGTCTGGATGCAAATGAAGAAATGATCTATCAAATTCATCGGCTTCAACTACGGTAACGGTTTTACCATTCCCAATTAAATTGGAATTATAATTTTCTACAATTCCGCCTAGAAAAGCAGTAACATCTGCTCCACTTTCATACAGAATATGTCCCAAAATACTCGATGTTGTTGTTTTTCCGTGTGTTCCAGCAACCGCAAAACAAAAAGTGTCTTTGGTAATGATTCCCAAAACTTCAGCTCGTTTTTTTACTACATAATCTCTTTCTAAAAAGTAATTCCATTCTGAATGAGATACTGGAACTGCAGGAGTAATTATAACTAGGGTGTTTTCTAGATAATAATCAGCTGGAATTAAACTGATTTTGTCTTCAAAGTGAATGTTCATTCCATTTGCCATTAACTCTGCGGTTAAAAAGGTTGGTGTTTTGTCGTAACCCGAAACATTTTTGCCAATGTTTTGGAAATAACGAGCCAAAGCACTCATTCCAATGCCTCCAATTCCGATGAAATAGACGTTATGTATTTGGTTTAAATTCACTTTATTGTATCAATTTTGATATTTCTTCAACTATATCTTTAGTAGCATTTGGCTTTGCCAATTTTTTGATATTTTGGCTTAATTCAGTCTGTAAATTTTCATTTGTAATTAAATCTGAAAAAACAGTTTCAAATTTTTCTTCTAGTTCATTTTCTCTTAAAAGAATAGCGCCATTTTTATCTATAATTGCTTTAGCATTTTTGGTTTGATGGTCTTCGGTCACATTGGGTGAAGGAATAAAAATAGTTGGTTTCCCTACCAAACATAATTCGGAAACCGAAGATGCGCCAGAACGTGAAATCACAAAATCGGCAGCGGCATAAATCAAATCCATTCTGTCAATAAAGGCTACTACTTGCACATTTTTTTTTTCATCGAAATGTTGGTATTCTTCATAATATAATTTGCCACATTGCCAAAATACCTGAATACCATTTGCTAATAGAAAATCTAATTCTTTTTCAATTAACTGATTGACTCTTCTGGCACCAAGGCTTCCGCCAAGAATTAAAAGTGTTTTTTTATCGTCATCTAAATTGAAATAAGAAATTCCTTCTTGTCGTTTTGTTTCTATATTCAATAAATCTTGACGCACTGGATTTCCAGTGAAAACGATTTTGTGTTTTGGGAAAAAGCGTTCTAAATTTTCATACGCCACACAAATAGCATTAGCTTTCTTGCTCAATAATTTATTGGTAATTCCTGGGTAGGAATTTTGTTCTTGAATAACCGTAGGAATATTTAAACTGTTGGCCATTTGCAATAATGGTCCACTAGCAAAACCGCCAGTCCCAATTACAACATTAGGTTTAAACTTTTTGATAATCTTTCTAGATTTCCATAAACTACTCATTAGTTTAAATGGAAACATCATATTTTGTAGCGTTAATTTTCGTTGTAAACCAGCAATCCACAAACCTTCTATGTTGTAACCCGCTTGTGGTATTTTTTGCATTTCCATTTTATCGCTTGCGCCTACAAAAAGAAATTCTGACTCAGAAAATCGAGATTTTAATTCATTGGCAATAGCAATGGCTGGATAAATATGCCCGCCGGTGCCACCCCCACTTATTATGAATTTTAATTTTCTCATTTTAACTTCTTTTTAAAATTGGCTCTAAAGGATTTGCTGCATCTTCAATAGAAAAATCTTCTTGTTCTTCGGCTTCGTCTTCTTGTAATTGTTTGTCGATTAGCTTTTGTAAAGCGTCTTCTCTTTTTTGTTTTTCGGCTTGCTCTTCAGCAATTTCTTCATCTTTTTTGGTTACACTTAAAATAATTCCAAGTGCAATACAGGTCATCCAAATAGAACTTCCACCAGAACTGATTAGTGGCAAAGTTTGTCCTGTTACTGGCAATAATTCTACAGCTACAGCCATGTTTGTCATTGCCTGAAAAATTATCGGAAAACCTAAACCTATTACGACAAGTTTACCAAAAAGTGAATTGGCTTTATGTGCTGCGACGACGAAGCGGAACAATAATAAAAGATACATTCCTAAGACTAATAATCCTCCGAAAAGACCATATTCTTCAACGATAATGGCATAAATAAAGTCAGAAGAAGATTGTGGTAAAAAATTTTTCTGCACACTTTTACCTGGTCCAAGTCCATATACTCCTCCAGAAGCTATGGCTATTTTAGCTTTCTCAATTTGATAATCGTCTTCATCTGGTTTATCGCTTGTGAAATTATCAATACGAGCAATCCAAGTATCTACACGATTGGGGAAAGCACTAGGAAAAGCTTTGGCTACTAGGATGAAAAACACCAATCCTATAATTCCAGCACCAATAATAATTCCAATATATTTTAATGGATATTTTCCAATGAAAGCTAACATCATTACCATAGAAAAAATTAAAGCTGCTGTAGATAAATTGGCTGGAAGAATTAGTATGATAGTAATAAAAACTGGAAGCCATAATTCCCAAAGTGAGTTTTGAAAAGTTATAGGTGTTTCTCTTTTTTTAGATAAATATCTGGCCACAAAAACATATAGCACTATTGAAGCCAATGTTGATGTTTGGAATGTTATGCCAATAAAAGGTATTTGTATCCAACGACTTGCATTAGCTCCTTCTATAACTGTTCCTTTCAATAATGTATAAATTAATAGCAACCAAACGACAGGCAACAACAATCTCGATATCGTTCTGAAATAATGATAGGGAACTTTATGTACTTTATACAAAATAAAAAATCCAACTAAAATTTGTGCTCCGTGTTTCAAAAGATAAGTTAAAGCATTTCCGGAACCATGACGCATGTAGGCCAAATTACTACTTGCGCTAAAAACTGGCATAAAAGAAAACAATGCCAATAAGGCAACGAATGCCCAGATGACTTTATCTCCTTTTAGACTGTGAATTAGTTCTTTCATTTTTTAGCTGTTAGCCTTTAACTCTTAATATCCTATGCATTTTTGCTAACAGCTAATAGCTGAAAGCTGACTGCTTTTACAAATTCTTTACCGCTGCTTTAAATTGATTTCCTCTGTCTTCGTAGTTTTGAAATAAATCGAAACTTGCGCATGCTGGAGATAATAAAACCGTATCCCCTTTCTCGGCTAAATGTTTAGCAGTAATTACCGCATCACTCATATTATCCACCTCTACCATCATATCAACCACATTTCCAAAAGCATCAATTATTTTTTTATTGTCGATACCAAGGCAGATGATTGCTTTTACTTTTTCGCGAACTAACGACATGATTTCGCTGTAATCATTTCCTTTGTCAACACCTCCAACAATCCAAACAGTTGGGACAGTCATGCTATCTAAAGCAAAGAAAGTAGCATTCACGTTGGTAGCTTTACTATCATTGATGTACTGCACATTTTGAATTTTTAACACTTTTTCTAAACGATGTTCTACACCTTGAAAATTGGATAAACTCTCACGAATAGTTTCCTTTCTGATTTTCATCAGCAGGGCTACAGAAGTTGCTGCCATAGCGTTTTTCATGTTGTGTTTTCCTTCCAATGAAACCTCACCAGTTTTCATTTCAAATTCCTCGTTGTTGATAATAATGTCCATAGTGTCGTTTTTTATAAAGGCTCCGTTTTCAAAAGTTTTGTTTAATGAAAAAGGAATTAATTTTGCTTTTGTTTTGTTTTGTTTGAACCAGTTCGAAATTGCCTCATCATCTGCATCATAGATGAAATAATCTTCTTCAGTTTGGTTCATTGTTATTCTAAATTTTGATGCGATATAATTTTCATATTTGTATTCATATCTGTCTAAATGGTCAGGACTAATATTCAATAGAATGGCTATATCTGGTCTGTATTTTATATTGCCATCCAATTGAAAACTGCTCAATTCTAAAACATAGTAATCGTAGTTTTCTTCAGCAACTTGCCAAGCAAAACTTTTTCCAATATTTCCTCCTAAACCAACGTTTAGCCCTTCATTTTTTAGCAAATGATAAGTCAATATCGTAGTGGTGGTTTTTCCGTTGCTTCCAGTAATCCCTATGGTTTTCGCTTTTGTAAATGGAGCAGCAAATTCAATTTCTGAAATCACTGGTATTCCTTTTTCCAAAAGTTTTTTAACCATGGGAGATTTCTCTGGAATTCCTGGACTTTTCATAACCACATCTGCATTTAGAATTAAATCTTCTGTGTGCTGTTCCTCTTCCCATTTAATCTCATATTTTGTAAGAACGTCTTTGTAATTTTCTTTAATTTTTCCAAAGTCAGAGACGAAAACATCGTATCCTTCTTTTTTTCCTAAAATGGCAGTTCCAATCCCACTTTCGCCTCCACCAAGTATTACCAATCGTTGCATTATCTCAATTTTAATGTCACAATTGAAACAATCGCTAATAGAATGGCAACAATCCAAAATCGGGTTACAATTTTACTCTCGTGATAACCTTTCTTTTGATAATGATGATGCAACGGCGACATCAGAAAAATGCGTCTTCCTTCGCCAAAACGTTTTTTGGTGTATTTGAAATAAGAAACCTGGATAATAACAGATAAATTTTCGGCAAAAAAGATGGCACATAATACGGGTAATAACATTTCTTTTCGAACAGAAATAGCCAAAACCGCAATAATTCCGCCGATTGTTAAACTACCTGTGTCACCCATAAATACTGAAGCTGGATAGGAATTATACCAAAGAAATCCAATTAATGCTCCTACAAAAGCCGCAATAAAAACCGTCATTTCTCCAGAATTTGGGATATACATTACGTTTAGATAACTAGATAATATAATGTTCCCAGAAATAAATGTGAAAATACCGAGCGCCAAAACTGAAATTGCAGAAGTGCCTGCAGCTAAACCATCTATTCCATCTGTTAAATTGGCCCCATTTGAAACAGCGGTGATAATAAAAATAACAATTGGGATAAAAACTAACCAAGCCCAATTTTCATATCCATCGCCTGTCCATTTAATGATTTTGGCATAATCCAACTCATTGTTTTTCATGAATGGAATAGTAGTTACTGTAGATTTACTTTCTCTAGGTGCTTGAGAAATTACATTTTGTGTTTGATAAAATGTTATTGGAGTTGTTGATCTTTCACGAACAGTAACTCCTGGATGAAAATATAAAACCGAACCAACAATCAAACCTAAACCTACTTGACCTATTACTTTGAAAATTCCTTTTAAACCTTGTTTGTCTTTTTTGAAAATTTTGATGTAATCGTCAATAAATCCAATAATTCCCATCCATAGTGTAGTAACTATCAAAAGGATAATGTAGATGTTATTTAGTTTAGTTAAAAGAATAACAGGAATAAGAGTGGCTATGATTATTATCAAACCTCCCATAGTTGGCGTTCCAGCTTTTTGAGATTGACCTTCAAGGCCAAGTTCTCTTACCGTTTCTCCAACTTGTTGGTTTCTTAAAAAGTTAATGATTTTTTTTCCATAAATGGTAGAAATCATCAATGATAAAATCAAAGCCAAAGCGGAACGAAATGTTATGTATTGAAAAACTCCTGCTCCAGGAACATCCATTGTTTTATCGAGGTATTCAAATAAATAATATAGCATAGGTTTATTTATTTTGTTGTTCTAAAAGTTCTTTTACTATTTTCATATCGTCAAAATCATGACGAACACCGTTAATTTCTTGATAGGTTTCGTGACCTTTTCCGGCTATGAGTATAATATCGTTTGGTCCGGCCAATTGACAAGCAGTTTTTATGGCTTGTTTTCTATCCACAATTGATAATGTTTTTCTTTGATTTTGTAGCTCAACACCTTTTTCCATATCAGCTATAATGTCGATTGGATCTTCGCTTCTTGGATTATCCGAAGTAATAATCACCTTATTACTCATGTTTGTTGCTATATGAGCCATAATGGGTCTTTTGGTTTTATCTCTATCACCTCCACAACCCACAACTGTTATTAATTGTTCATTATTTGTTCGGATGTCATTGATGGTCTTCAAAACATTTTCCAATGCATCAGGCGTATGAGCATAATCTACAATAGCTGTTATTTTAGCATCGGAAACTATAAATTGAAAACGACCTGAAACGCTTTCTAGTTCAGATAAAAACCGTAAAACTTCTAATTTATCTAATCCTAATTCTACTGCTGCACCATAAATAGCCAATAAATTATAGGCATTGAACGTTCCAATTAGTCGAACCCAAACTTCACTTTCATTGATTTTTAATAACAATCCAGATAATTGATTTTCGAGGATTTGCGCTTTATAATCAGCATACGATTTTAAAGCATATGTTAATTTTCTGGCGTAGGTATTTTGTAACATTACCAATCCATTCTTGTCATCTATATTGGTTAAAGCGAAAGCGGATTTTGGTAAATGATCAAAAAATGATTTTTTTACATCTCTATATTCTGCAAAAGTTGGGTGATAATCTAAATGATCGTGAGATAAATTACTGAAAATACCACCAGCAAATTGCAATCCTTCAGTACGCTTTTGGTGAATACCGTGAGAGCTTACTTCCATAAAGCAATATTCAACACCAGCATAATTCATTGCGGCTAAATAATAATTAATAGTCAGCGAATCTGGGGTTGTGTGAGTTGCTTTATATTCAACTTCATCAACCATGATTTTTACAGTGGATATCAATCCAACTTTGAAACCTGCTTTTTTGAATAATTGATATAAAAGAGAGGCAATAGTTGTTTTGCCATTTGTTCCCGTTATTCCAACTAATTTTAAATTTTGTGACGGGTTTCCATAAAAATTTGAAGCTAAAAGTGCTAAAGCAGTATTAGTGTCTTTCACTTGAATATAAGTAACTCCTGTAACTATAATTTCAGGTAATGTATCGCAAATAATTACAATTGCGCCAAGGCTTATGGCGGGCTCAATAAAATCATGACCGTTAGAAATAGTACCGCGAATAGCCACAAAAACATCATTCTCTTCAACTTTACGTGAGTCGAATTCAATTTTGTTAATGCAGATTTCCGTCGAACCTTTTACGGTTTCGATGGCAACTTTATATAATATGTCTTTTAAAATAATCACGATAATTCAAGTAGGATTGTTTTGTTTCTATCTAGAGCTTCTCCAGGATGAATTGATTGTTTTTTTACTTTCCCAATTCCAATAACCTTTACTTTTAATTTTAAATTTTCTAAAAGGGCTACTGCATCCATTCCGCTCATTCCCTTAACATTTGGCATTCCTTTTACTTCTTGTTGCTCTTTGATGGCATATTCATGGAACGATTTCTCTTGATTATTTATTTTTCTATTTAGGTTTTTGATTTCATTTGTAGAAGGTGTATCAGTAAAAATCTTTTGAGCAATTCGCTTAAATACTGGGCCAGCAACATCAGCACCGTAGTACCCTTTGTTTTTTGCATCTGGCTTGTGAACTACTACGATACAAGAATATTTAGGGTTTTCTGCTGGAAAGTATCCCACAAACGATGAAATGTAATGCTTCTCAGAGCCGCCATTTTTTGCATAATTGGCTTGAGCTGTTCCCGTTTTTCCAGCCATAGAAAAATCTTTAGAATACAATGATTTTCCGGTTCCTTTTTGAACTACATTTTTTAAAACCGCTTGGATTTTTTTTACAGTTTCATCTGAACAAATCTTCGAGTTGATAATTTCTTTGTCGTATTTTTTGATAACATTATTCCATTCTTTTATCTCAGAAACAAACAGAGGTTTTATCATTTCGCCGTTATTGGCAATTGCATTATACAAGGTTAATGTTTGCAAAGGGGTAACAGCAACACCATATCCAAAAGCCATCCAAGGCAATGCAATAGCACTCCATCTTTTATCTGCAGGATGTGGGATTATTGGAATTCCTTCACCTTGTATAGGCAATCCAAGAGGCTTACTTAAACCCATTCTGTCTATACGATCTATAAATTGTTTCGGGTTGTTTTTATAATTTTCGTAAACCGCTTGAACCATAACCGTGTTTGAAGAAATTTCCATTCCGCGTCCTAGTGATATTTTCTGTTTACCACCTCTATGAGAATCCTCTACATCTTTTCCGTATATCTTAATTAGCCCACCTTTTCTATCATAAACCTTGCTTGTATCAACTTTTTTATCGTCTAATAAAGCAATCAAATCAACTAGCTTAAATGTAGAGCCTGGTTCATGAGATTCTTTGATAGCATAATTTTCAGTTTCATAATAGGTAGAATCTGTTTCCTTTAATTTTCCAAGATTGGAGATAGCTTTAATTCTTCCCGTTTTAGTTTCCATCACAACCACACAACCGTGATCAGCTTTGTATTCCTTTAACTGTTTCAGCAAAGCATGATGGGCAATATCCTGAATATAAACATCAATTGTAGAAATGACATCATATCCATCTTGTGGATCAACTTCATTCATATCCCGAATAGGTTTCCATTGTCCTTTGGCAATTTTTTGTTTTAAAACTTTCCCATCTTTTCCGTTCAAATATTTTCTAAATGACCATTCAATCCCTTTACCATCTGGTTTTCCTTCGGGAGTTAATCGCTCGTAACCTATGGTTCTCTCGGCAATTTTACCTATTGGATGTTCACGAACAGTTTCTTGCTCGGTAATCACTCCTCCTTTATTAGCTCCTAGATTAAATAGTGGAAAACTTTTAATTTTCATAAATTGAGTATAACTCAAATCACTCGCTACCAATAAATATCTGTTTTTATTTTCTCTGGCAATTCTCAATTGGGTTTGATAGAATGCGCTAGATTTTCCAAGCATTTTTGATAAAGAATCTGCTAATGGTTTTGCATTTTTATCAAATGCCTCACTTTTTGGAACAACTGCATCAAAGCGAATGTTATAATTTGGAATTGAAGTGGCTAACAAACTTCCATCTGAAGAATAAATATTTCCTTTATTTGCAGGGATAACAAAGCTCTTAACTGTTTCTTTTTTGGCTAATTCACGAAGCTTCGGGCCTTCAACCCATTGAATCTTTGAGAGTTTGAAAGTAATGGCTACAGCCATCAGAAAGATACTGAAAGCAACTAAATAAATTCGGTAAGAGATATTTTTATCTTCTATTGCCATAGTTTTTGAAAGAAACTTTTTTCTACTGGTTTTTTAACTTTAATTTTTTGAGGAGGAACCGTTGAAGGAAATATTTTTCTTTCTTCCATTTTTTCAGAAACGGTGGATTCCATTTTTAATTTCATTAATTCTGAGCGTTTGTCTACAAATTCTGAACGCAATTCTTTTACTTCATTTGTCAATTCAGTGATTCTGAATATTTTTTCATCATATCGGTGCTCGTTAGCTATCATTATTATGGCTAATAGAATTAAAAATACGATAAAGCGCCAGTTTTTAGTAGCATCCTCATTGACAAGAAATCGAGCTTTTAATATTCCATAAACCCCTTTTTTCATTGTTTTTCTGCTATTCTTAATTTGGCACTTCTTGCTCTATTATTCATTTTAATTTCAGCTTCATCTGGAACAATTAGTTTATCAACTAACTTGAATGGAACCGAATAATTCCCAAAGAAATCTCGCTCTGGTTCCCCTTCAAATAATCCGTTTTTCATAAATCTTTTTACCAGTCTGTCTTCTAAAGAGTGGTAAGAAATTACACTTAATCTTCCTTGTGGTTTTAATATTTCAAGTGACTGTTCTAAAAATTCTTTCAAAACTTCCATCTCTTGATTTACTTCAATTCGGATTGCTTGATATATTTGAGCTAAAATTTTATTTTTAAACTGATCAGGTAAAAATTTTGATAAAATCATTTTTAACTCATCCGTAGTGTTAATCGATTTCATTTCTCTGGTTTCAATAATGGTTCTTGCCAATGCTGGAGCGACTTTCAATTCACCATAATCCAAAAAAACTCTTCTCAAATTAGCGTCATCATATTGATTAATCACTTTATGTGCATCTAACTCATTTCTTTTACTCATTCTCATATCTAAATCAGCGTCAAAACGAGTTGAAAAACCTCTTTCGGGAACATCAAATTGATGTGATGAAACACCTAAATCCGCTAAAATTCCATCAACACTTTTCACACCGTGAAATCTTAAAAAACGTTTTATGTATCTGAAATTTTCATGTATCAAAGTAAATCTTTCATCGGTGAAAGCATTAGCTAACGCATCTTCATCTTGGTCAAAACCAAAAAGCTTTCCATTTGAACCCAATCGGCTCAAAATTTCTCTTGAATGACCACCGCCTCCAAATGTAACATCTACATATATCCCATCGGGCTTGATATTCAATCCATCGACAGTTTGCTTTAACAATACTGGGTTATGATAATCCATTTCCATCATCGCTGGTATTTCCCATTACATCCTCAGCTAAGTCAGCAAAATCAACATCATCTCCAGCAATTGCTTTTTCATATAAATCTTTATCCCAAATCTCAACGATGTTTACAGCAGATGAAAGCACAATATCTTTTGCAATTTTACCAAAGGCAACTAAATCTTTTGGGATTAATAATCGTCCTAAATCATCAACCTCAACCACTTTTACTCCAGCCGTAAATCGACGGATAAAATCATTATTTTTCTTTACAAAACGATTGAGTTTATTAATTTTTTGCATCATTGAATCCCATTCCGTCATAGGGTATAATTCCAAACAAGGCTGAAAAACAGAACGTTTCAATACAAACCCATCTTGCAAAGAATTAGCAAGTTGCTTCTTTAACGCTGAAGGAATCATCAATCTTCCTTTAGCGTCAACTTTGCATTCGTATGTTCCTACTATAGAGTTCAATGGCTTTAAATTTTCGTCAAGAGCAAAAATATAAAAATATTTACCACAATTTACCACAAAATACCACTTTGTTAATAAGTTTTAGTACTTCAAAGGTTTTTTATAGAAAAACAGCGTGAAATCAGCACGAGAAGTTTGTTAATTAAACCCTAAAAAATAAGATTAGAATTTGATGAAAATCTAAAAATTGGTTTGTAGCATTTTTATTATCAAATGTTGATTTTTAAAAATGCTATGATTTCATGATTTTGAAGAAAAAATTTTTAAACCTTGGTAATGAATTAATCTGTTTTAGCAGTAAATATTCCTTTTTGAAATGAGTTTTAATGTTTAATATCATATATTTGTTCGATGTTAAAGTCATTTAAGAACATGGAAGGAAATTTAAAAAAAGAAGGAAGATATTCCTATTATGAAGCAGGAGAAGGAACACCAATTGTAGTCTTACATGGTTTGATGGGTGGTCTAAGTAACTTTAATGGAGTTGCAGCTTATTTTTCGACAAAAGGATATAAAATAGTGATTCCAGAATTGCCTATTTATACTCAAAACATTCTAAAGACTAATGTAAAAGCTTTTGCAAAATATGTTAAAGATTTTATCACATTTAAAGGTTTTGACCGCGTAATTCTTTTAGGAAATTCTCTAGGTGGACATATTGCATTGTACCATTCCAAAATGTATCCTGAAAAAGTTGCTGGTTTAGTCATCACAGGAAGTTCTGGACTTTATGAAAGTGCCATGGGAGATAGTTATCCAAAACGTGGAGATTATGAATATATCAAGAAAAAAGCTGAAGCTGTTTTTTATGACCCTAAAGTGGCCAGTAAAGAAATTGTGGATGAAGTTTTTTCTGTTGTTAATGATAGAATTAAGGTAATTAAAACCTTGACCATTGCCAAAAGTGCTATTCGTCACAACATGGCAAAAGATTTACCAAAAATGCATTTGAAAACCTGCATTATTTGGGGTAAAAATGACCAAGTAACACCTCCAGAAGTTGCTGAAGAATTCCATAAACTAATGCCGAATTCAAAATTATATTGGATTGATGAATGCGGTCACGCAGCTATGATGGAACATCCTGACGAGTTTAATCGTCTTTTGCATAAGTGGTTAAAAAAAGTACATCTATAGACAAAAAGTCCTTTTTAGGGGCTTTTTTATTTTAAATAAAACCAATGAAAATTAATTCTGCTGAATTTATTATTAGCAATTCTGACGTGAGCAAATGTCCGCTGGAACGATTGCCTGAATATGCTTTCATTGGTCGTTCCAATGTTGGAAAGTCATCTTTAATTAACATGTTGACCAACCACAAAAATTTGGCAAAAACATCAGGTAAACCAGGGAAAACTCAGTTAATTAATCATTTTAAAATCAATTTGAATTGGTTTTTAGTTGATTTACCAGGTTATGGTTATGCTAGAGTTTCTAAAAAAACTAAAGAAGTTTTTCAACAATTCATAACGGATTATTTTGAGAAAAGAGAGCAATTAGTTTGTGCTTTTGTCCTGATAGACATTAGACTTGAAGCTCAAAAAATTGATTTGGAATTCATTACTTATTTAGGGGAAATTGAGGTTCCTTTTTGCATTATTTTTACCAAAGCAGATAAAATTAGTAAGACAAAAATAGACTCTCATATAGCGGCTTACCGAAAAGCGCTACTAGCCAATAACTGGGAAGAAATGCCGCAATACTTTGTAACCTCAGCTACAGAAACAACAGGAAGAGATGTTGTTTTAAATTTTATTGATGGAGTGAATGAAGATTTGTTCAAAAATTCGAATGAGTTTTAATATAGAAAAACAATTGGGTTTTTATTGCTGTAATTTAACTTCTTCTTTTAGTTATAAAATGTATTCTTTACTTGACTTTCTTTCAAATTCAAAATTTTCCGCAATAACTCTTTTAAAATTAAAAAACCGTTTGAATTTTCACTGATTGTAATGATAAAAATTTGATTTTAGTCATTTTAAACTGCTGAAAACAATAACTTCTACTTTGCATTTTTAAAAATTATTGCAAATCTTGGTCTTATTTTTAATCTACATTAAATCATTTTTTAATCTAATTGAATACTTTAAAAAATTTAATACAGAAGTCGTCTACCAATTCAGCACTAGTTATAAAAAAGATGAACACACTTTTTTTATGGGAACGACCTATAAATGTAAACTTTTTAAAAAAACATCACTTTTTTTAAGAACAGCCGTTCAGCATACGCAAAACTATTTCACAGGAGAACCTATCGCCGACAAACCATTAACTGAATGGAGAAACCGTATTCGTTTGTCTTATAGTTTAAATAAGAATTATAACGCGACTCTATCAGCCGAACCGTATTTGGCATTTGATCGACTGCATCCAGGTCATATTAGTAGAATTCGTTATGTGAGCCAACTCAACTTTAGATACAATAAGTTTAATAACTTGTCATTGTTTTATTTGATTGAGCCCGATGTTATAACCTACAAAAGGCCCAATACAGATTATGTAATCGGAATCACCTATAGCATAAAGCTGCCAAATAAGTGGAAAGATTTTAATAAATTCTACAGGCGGTCAAATGCAGATAAAGATAAAGACCGCGATACCAAAGATTCTTATAATTAAGATTATTGATGTCTAATAAAAAAATAAAAATAGTCTTTTTTATTTTTTTAATTGTAATTTCTCAGCAAAATAATCACAAAAATCTTTCATAGTATCCGACATTTTTTCATCTGCAGTAGCTCGTTGAAATGTATCCGACATGGCAACTAAAGTTTGGTGAAAAAATAATTTCATTTCATCTACAGGCATGTCTTTTGTCCATAAATCAATACGAAGAGTTTCTTTTACATTACTGTCCCAAATGGAAAGCATTATAGCTTTTGCCTCTTCTTGATTTACTCCTCCATCTTGTGCTGTCCAATTTAGTTTTTCTGGAACTCTATTTTCATCTAATTCTATAAGAAATTTTATTTCGGATTTAATGGTATTACTCATTCTTCTTTGGTTTGTATTTTGATTTTTCAAATAATTGTTTGGCATCCATTTTTAACATGTCTTGTAGGCTAACTTCATTATTTTCCATAAAGGAACGTACAATTTGCCAGCCAACCCATTGTCCAATTCTTCCAGGTGATTCATTATCAATTTCAAGATAAAATTTAGAAAATGGCGCAAGATTTATAAAGCGATTTGGTAATCTAGAATCCGTGTCAAAAAGCAAATTGTCCTCTATAAAAAAACGCCACATATAGCTTTCGTTTTCTTGACACCAAGTAATTTGTTCTGGTTTGTATCCAATTTTATCTGCATCAGAGTAATCAGGAAGCAACAAATCTTTTAAATACAATTCTTTGCCATAATAAATCATACTTGCCAATAATGTTTTATCACTTGGTGGTGGAATTTTTGTCAATGCATAACTTGACACAATATCTGGCATCATTTGTCTTTCCTCGAAATTCTGTTTTAAATATTCTGGAAATTGATAAAATTTATGATTAGTTCCTAGGTACAATTCAAGAGCAATAATAAGTTTGTCATTGGCATATATAGCTTTACTGTTATAATCCATTTCAGCGATTACAGTATATACTTTTGGAGTGATAGTTTCAGGGAAATAATATTTTATATGTTTGAATAAATCTTCTATTTCAGTTGTTTGCTTATCGAAATTTGCATATTTTTTTTGTACTTCATTATAAAGTGCTCTCCAATCTTTGTTTTGTAATTTGTCTATCCAAACTTTATCATCATATTTATTTGAAAAGAAAAAAGGATATTTGGTTTTCAAATTCGCTAAGTCTTCTGGTTTTGTTTCGAAAAAAGCTTTATCAAAACGATCAACACTTAATTCAACAGGGATTTGTTCAACATCCTGTTCAATTTTTGATTTTTTGTTACAAGAAACCATTGAAAATAGTAAAAGGGAAAT
The DNA here is from genome assembly GCF_049318185.1 of Flavobacterium sp. Classification (GTDB taxonomy): domain Bacteria; phylum Bacteroidota; class Bacteroidia; order Flavobacteriales; family Flavobacteriaceae; genus Flavobacterium. The sequence continues at coordinate 23,171 of NZ_JBMOGV010000017.1, forward strand.
CAAAAAATATTTTATCATTTTTTAGAAATTTAAAGGCAATTAATCAAGTTATAAAACTACCTATTTTTTACATTTGCAAATATACATTGCAGTTTTTAATAAAAATCATAAGAAATGTCTAAAAAAAGTAAAATTGACGTAGCAAATGTTAACACGCATATCGTCACATGGTTAAAGGATTATGCAACTAATGCAAAAGTAAAAGGTTTTGTAGTTGGGATTTCAGGTGGAGTTGATTCTGCAGTCACTTCTTCGCTTTGCGCTCAAACAGGATTAACAACTTTATGTGTAGAAATGCCAATACACCAAGATAGTAAACAAGTAAGCAGAGGCAGAGAACATATTGAACAACTAATAAGAATATTTCCAAATGTGAAAAGTGCAGAATCTGATTTAACTTCGGTTTTTGAAACATTTAAAAATATAGTTCCCATTTATGATGAAAGCGATAAATTACATTTATCATTAGCCAATACAAGAGCAAGATTACGAATGACAACATTGTATTATTACGCAGGGATTTATGGTTTATTAGTGGCCGGAACAGGAAATAAAGTAGAGGATTTTGGGGTTGGTTTTTACACTAAATATGGTGATGGCGGTGTAGATTTAAGTCCCATTGCCGATTTAATGAAAAGTGATGTTTATGCTTTAGGAGCATATTTAGAAATTCCTGAATCGATACAAAATGCAGCTCCAACTGATGGTTTATTTGGCGATTCAAGAACCGATGAAGAACAACTAGGCGCAACTTATGACGAATTAGAATGGGCAATGATTCAAGCAGAAAAAAATAAAACAATAAAGGATTTTACAGATAGAGAAAGAGAAGTTTTTGAAATTTATAAGAAGTTAAACACTCTTAACAAACACAAAATGAATTCAATTCCTATATGTTTAATTCCAAAAAACTTATAAATTTAATAATTGTTTAATAACTATTAAATAATAATTATTTAATTTTACAGTAAATTCTATTAATTTTTAATCAAACACCACAATTATGATTAATGTATGTATCGCTGATAATTTCCCGGTAGTGCACTTTGGAATGAAAGCTTATTTCAAGGATCACCCTGAAATAAGTATTGCTTCAAACGTAGGAAATTTTTTTATGGTTTCAGATGCCTTAAGAAACAAAGAAATTGACGTATTAATTATCGATTTAGAACTTGAAGGATTAAAGAGTATTTATGAAATCAAGTCAATTATCAAAATTTTTCCAAAAACTAAAGTTATCGTATTTAGTAGCTTGTCTGAAAACATTTATGCTCCAAATGCAATCAAGGCAGGATGTGCAGGCTACGTTCACAAGACATCAAAACTTGAGAATTTGGGAGCAACAATTGTCAAGGTAAGCCAAGGACAAATTATCCTAAATGAAGATATCAAGAGAAACTTAGCATTGATAGCTAAACAAAACAAATCAGAACGTTTATATAGAAAACTTTCTAACAGAGAAATTGAAGTATTGCGTTTCCTTAGTGATGGCAAGAAAAACAACGAAATTGCTAAAATTTTGTCACTAAACGAGAAAACTATCAGTACTTACAAACTGCGTCTTTTGACTAAGTTAAATGTAACCAACTTGGTTGACCTTGTTAACAAAGCTAAAACATTAGAAATCGTTTAAAAATTCAAACCCGTCTTGTCTAAAAACAGGACGGGTTTTTTATAAATAAGTTGACCGAATTCGTCCTATTTTATTGGTCAAACTGACTTTTAATTTATTATAATCATTAATAGTCGCTTTTAATTCTTCAAGTTCATTTTCTCCTTCTTCATTACTAAAATTATTCATTAGATCTAAAATCAATTTATTGATGAGATATTCTCTTAATGAAATAATTGTTTCTGAAACATATTGACTAACATTTTGCATTTTGGTTTTTACATAAATATGTTTGGTTTCCCAATTATGTAACAATTCTTTTTCTTCGTGCATCAAAATATCAGTAACTATTTGAGAATGTTCTGATGATAATTTCATTAAATACTGTTCTATAACAAAGTCATCACTTTGATTATAATAAGTTATTAAATCATTATAAATTTCTTTAAAAACAGGATTGGCTAATTCAACTTCATCTTCTTGCAAACTCAAATAAATACGTTGAAAAACTTTAACTGAAGTGGTCTCTTTTTCTTCAACCATTTCGCCTTCCTCATTTGCTTTCAAAATTAAATCTTCAAAATCGGCTTCTAAATTACCATAGAGCAAAAGCATTTCAATGATTTTGCGTTCTAACTCATAAACAATATTAATTTTGTCTTGAGTAATTTGTTGCACTTCATTTTTGACTACCTCAAAAGCTTTTTGCTCTGTTTTGAGTTTCTTTCCGGCTTCCGAAATATCTTTCTGAATGAGTTGTGCTAAAGTATTTTGTAACACTTGCTCTGAAATATCCATAATTCGAGAGCACTCTTGAATGTATACTTCTCTTTTAATTCTATCGGGAATTTTAGAAATACTAACTACCATGTCACGAATAAGATCGGCTTTTTTGATAGGATCATTTTGTGCTTCATTCATCAAAAGCGATGCTTTGAACTGAATAAAGTCTTTGGCATTATTTTCTAAATAAAATACTAAATCATCATACGAATTTTTTCTAGCAAAACTATCTGGATCATCACCATCAGGAAACGAACAAACTTTTACGTTCATGCCTTCTTCCAAAATCAAATCAATACCCCGAATAGAAGCTCTCAAACCTGCAGCATCGCCATCAAAAAGCACTGTGATATTCTTAGTCAATCGATTAATTAATCTGATTTGATCAGGTGTTAAAGCTGTTCCAGAAGAAGCCACTACGTTTTCAATTCCCGCTTGATGCATTTGGATTACATCGGTATAACCTTCTACTAAATAGCAATTATTTTGTTTGGCAATCGCTTGTTTAGCATGGAAAATTCCATATAAAACTTTACTCTTATAGTAAATTTCACTTTCTGGAGAGTTAAGATATTTAGCTGCTTTTTTATCATTGGTCAAAATCCTTCCGCCAAAACCTAAGTTTCTGCCAGATAAACTTTGAATCGGAAACATGACTCTTCCTTTAAAACGATCAAAATGTTTTCCGTCTTCTCTAGTAATGGTTAAACCAACTTTTTCTAAAAATTCTAATTGGTACCCTTTTGAAAGTGCTTCTTTAGTGAAAGCATCCCAAGTTTCAGGTGAATAACCCAAACCAAATTTGGCAATAGTTTCATTGGTAAATCCTCTTTCTTTGAAGTAAGATAAACCAATAGCTTTGCCTTCTTCGGTGTTTAATAGCGTATCTTGAAAATAAGTTTTGGCAAATTCAGAAACCAAATACATACTTTCTTTTTCGTTGGCTTCAATTTTATCTTCTTGAGAAACTTCGGTTTCTTCAATTTCAATATTATATTTATTAGCCAAAAACCGTATAGCTTCAGGATACGTAAAATGTTCGTGTTCCATCAAAAAAGTCACCACACTTCCGCCTTTTCCAGAGCTGAAATCTTTCCAAATTTGTTTTACAGGAGAAACCATGAATGAAGGTGATCTTTCATCTGAAAACGGACTTAATCCTTTATAATTGCTACCAGCACGTTTTAATTGGACAAAGTCACCAATGACTTCTTCCACGCGAGCGGTTTCAAAAACTTTATCTATGGTTTCGCGAGTAATCAAAAT
>NZ_JBMOGV010000018.1:0-26309 GCF_049318185.1 Flavobacterium sp.
ACCCAGGACCCCATCATTAAAAGTGATGTGCTCTACCAACTGAGCTATCGAGTCTGTAAGAGTTTTTAAGAAAAAAAATGTGACCCGACTGGGGCTCGAACCCAGGACCCCATCATTAAAAGTGATGTGCTCTACCAACTGAGCTATCGAGTCTTTTTCTTTTCTTGAATGCGGGTGCAAATATAAGACCTTATTATTCATATTTCAAAGCAATTTTATTATAAATTTACCTTTTTTTGGCAATAGGTGTTAATGACTTAATATATAAGGTTTTATTGTAATGCAGAAAATTATTTTGATAGGTTATATGGCTGTTGGTAAGTCTACAATTGCACAATTATTAGCTAAAAAAATCCAAATGGAATGGCTTGATTTGGATAAAGTGATAGAGAACAAAATCAATTTATCGATAAAAAATATTTTTGAACAGAAAGGTGAAATCTATTTTAGGAAAATAGAACATGATATTTTTAAAGTTCTAATTGAAAATGAGGAAAAACTTATTATAAGTACGGGTGGTGGAACACCTTGTTACGCTAATAATCATCAATTATTAAATGGAGAAAATGTAGTTTCTATTTATTTAAAAGCTTCTGTAGATGTTATTTTTGAAAGATTAAAAAATAAAAAAGACGATAGACCTTTAGTTGCTAATCAATCAGATAATGATTTAAAAGAGTTTATTGCCAAAAATATTTTTGATAGGAGTTTCTTTTATAATCAGGCTACTCATGTAATCGATATTTCTACAAAAAAACCAAATGAAGTGGTAGAAAGCATTCTTGAAAAACTAAACTAAGTAAGCATAATCATTACCGTCTTGAAAGACCACATGAACATGTTCTTTTGACGAAGTTGATAATGAAATCCCTTTAAAATCTGCTTTTACAGGAAATTTTTTATGATTTCTATCTACTAGTACCGCGGTTTTAAACTTTTTAACAGGCACCTCCAAGAAATGTTTTACACCATATACTAATGTCGTTCCAGAATTTAAAACATCATCTACTAGCACAATTCCTTTATTAGAATAAACTTCTTTAGAGATTGAGGTTTTTATGGAATCGAATGGATTTTGTTTGTCAATTATCACCTCACACAATATTACTTTTAGGTCTGAAATAGTATTTAAAACAATATTAATTTTTTCAGCTAAAGTAAATCCGTTTTTGGTTATACCAGCCAATATTATTTCTTTTTCATCAGTATAAGTTTCTACAATTTGATAGGCTATCCGTCTTATTTTATGTTCAATTTCTTGATGATTGAGGATGATATTTTGCATCTTTTTTTTGTTTTTATTAAAATTATTTTGTTGTGTTTTATTATTCAATATCTAAACCAAAATCTTCTATATCTCTTCTATCTTTTTTGGTTGGTCTTCCTGTTCCAGTTTTTCTATAATGTTCTTTTGATAGTTTTAGTAGCTCTAAATGAGCAAAAGTTTCAGAGGGGGTATCATCTTTTCTATAAATATCAACTAATTTTGCTCCCATACGACTTAGCGGAATGTCTAAAACAGTTATTTGATAAATTATTTGATCTTTTCTGAATGTAATTTTATCCATTGGAAAAACCTCCCTAGATGCTTTCGCTACCTGTCCATTTACAGTGATTTGATTTTTTCTACAAGCCTCAGTTACCATATTTCTAGTTTTATAGTAGCGAACACACCATAAAAATTTATCTACTCTCATATTTTTTCCAAATTCAAAGTTAAATTGTTTACAAAAATAAATCAATATTGTATCTTGCGCGCTTTAAATCTAAATAAAAATGAATACTTTTTTTAAAGCTATATTACTTATCACCTTGAGTATCTTTATTGTTTCTTGTACCAAAAGCGACAATACAACCGTGTCATTACGTGATTATGCCGAACAATATGATAAAGACATAAAGCTAATTGAAAAGTTTTTACAAACTCATTACATAGAAGTTATCAATCATCCTGGTTTTACAGATGATAAAGACGTTGCTTATATAGAAATTCCTGAAGGTGGATCTCAAACTTCAATTTGGAATAGTCCAGACTTAGTAACTGACTTTACTGTAGATCAAAATGATATTACCTATAAAGTATATTATTTGAAGCTAAGACAAGGTTCTGGACCTACTAGTAAGTCCCCTTGTAATGTAGATAAAGTATTAACTGCTTATCGTGGAGAATATTTATATACGGTAAAAGAAACTGTTGAAGGTGTTGAAGTAGAACGTTTAAAACATGTTCAATTTGAAGAATCAATTAATCCTCAAACATATTTTAATTTAACCTCTGTTATCAAAGGATGGAGTGAAGTATTCCCAAAATTTACAACAGGAACTTATTCTGCAAATGTTGATGGCACCATCACTTTTAATGATTTTGGAGCAGGTGTTATGTTTTTGCCTTCAGGTTTAGCTTATTATGCTAATTCTACTGCTTCAATTCCTGCTTATTCTCCTTTAGTATTTTCTTTCAAATTATATGAAATTCAAAGAAATGATCAAGATGGCGATGGTATCGATTCCTATTTGGAAGATATAAACGGTGATGGCTATGTCAGGATATTGGGTTCTGGAGTTGTAAATCCAGATGATACTGATGGAGATGAAATTCCAGATTTCTTGGATGTTGACGATGATGCAGATACTTTTAAAACTAAAATAGAAATATTAAATCCACTAACAGGTGTTGCTTATCCGTTTGCAGATATACCACTTTGTTCGGACAACAAGAAAAAACATCTTTCTACTGTATGTCACTAATATAGTAGTAAAAATAAAAATCCGCTCAATGAGCGGATTTTTTATTAAAAATATTATTTTCTCTTGATTACTCTTTCTGCGGCTTCTAGAATAGCTTGATGGTTTAGTTTGTATTTTTCCATCAATTGAACTGGTGTTCCGCTTTCCCCAAAGCTATCATTTACCGCGACAAACTCTTGAGGTTTTGGATTGTTAAGTGCTAAGACTCTAGCAACACTTTCCCCCAAACCACCTAAAATATTATGCTCTTCAGCCGTTACTACGCAACCCGTTTTAGTAACTGATTTCAATATAGCTTCATTGTCTAGTGGTTTAATAGTATGAATATTGATTACTTCTGCTGATATACCTTTACTTTCGAGTGCTTCAGCAGCTATCAAAGCTTCCCAAACTAAATGTCCGGTTGCTACAATAGTCACATCGGTTCCTTCGCTAAGCAATATCGCTTTTCCAATTACAAAAGGTTCATCTGCGGGAGTGAAATTTGGAACAACTGGACGACCAAAACGCAAATAAACCGGACCGTGATAGTCAGCAATGGCTATTGTTGCCGATTTGGTTTGGTTATAATCACAAGTATTGATTACAGTCATTCCAGGTAACATTTTCATTAATCCGATGTCTTCTAATATTTGGTGCGTCGCTCCATCTTCTCCTAAAGTTAATCCAGCATGTGAAGCACAAATTTTCACATTCTTATCAGAATAGGCAACCGATTGACGAATTTGGTCGTACACTCTTCCAGTAGAGAAGTTAGCAAACGTACCCGTAAATGGAATTTTTCCACCAATGGTTAAGCCCGCAGCAATCCCAATCATATTAGCTTCTGCAATCCCGATTTGGAAAAAGCGTTCCGGATGGTTTTTCTTAAAATCATCAAATTTTAATGAACCGATTAAATCGGCACATAGAGCCACTACATTTTCATTCGTTTGTCCCAATTCTGTCATTCCTGCTCCGAAACCTGAACGGGTATCTTTACTTCCTGTGTTGGTGTATTTTTTCATTTATGCTGAATTTATTTCAGTATCTCGCGATGCTATTATATTATTTTTACAATTTAATAATCTCCTAATGTAACTGGATTTTGTGATAATCCGTTGGCTAATTGTTCGTCGTTTGGGGCTTTTCCATGCCAAGCATGGGTATGCATCATAAAATCTACACCGTTACCCATAACGGTGTGTAGTAAAACACAAACTGGTTTACCTTTACCTGTTCTTGACTTCGCTTCGGTCATTCCGGTAACAATTGCCTCGATATTGTTACCTTCTTTAATTTCTAAAACATCCCAATCAAAAGCTTCAAACTTAGCTTTTAGATTACCCATGTTCAATACTTCATTTGTAGAACCATCAATTTGTTGTCCGTTGAGGTCAACGGTTGCAATAAGATTATCCACTTTTTTGGCGGAAGCATACATAATGGCTTCCCAGTTTTGTCCTTCTTGCAATTCGCCATCACCAGTTAACACATAAACTAAATTGCTGTCGTTGTTTATTTTTTTGGCTTGTGCAGCACCTATGGCAACCGACAATCCTTGGCCAAGTGAACCCGAGGCAATTCTAATTCCTGGTAACCCTTCGTGTGTGGTGGGATGTCCTTGTAAACGAGAGTTTAATTTTCTGAAAGTAGCCAATTCCGATACTTGAAAATAACCACTTCGAGCTAAAACGCTATAGAAAACAGGCGATATATGACCATTGGACAAGAAGAATACATCTTCTCCAATTCCGTCCATACTAAACCCTGGATTTCTTTTCAATAGGTGTTGGTATAACACCGTGAAAAATTCGGCACAGCCCAAAGAACCTCCAGGATGTCCCGAGTTTACGGCATGTACCATACGAAGAATGTCTCTTCTTACTTGAGTTGTAAAATCGTGTAAATGTTGTGTGTTAGACATTATAAATAGGTATAAATTATTTGCTGTCAAAAGTAATTCTAATTTTAAATCATGACAAATGAACTTATCACAAGTTATAAACGATTAGCTATTTTTTAATAAACCATATTTCACGATACAATACAAAGCTCTAAAGCCGTCTCTCCATCCAATTTTTTTCCCTTCGGCATAAGTTCTACCATAATAGGAAATACCAACTTCATAAATTCTGACATTTGGGATGCGAGCAATTTTTGCAGTAATTTCGGGCTCAAAACCAAATCTATTTTCATTTAATGTAATTTTTTGAATTACTTCTGTTTTAAACATTTTGTAGCAGGTTTCCATATCCGATAGATTCAAATTGGTAAACATATTAGATGCAAAAGTTAGAATATTATTTCCAATAGAATGCCAAAAAAAGAGTATTCTGTGTGCGTTTCCTCCCATAAATCGGGAACCATACACAACATCGGCAAACCCATCTAAAATTGGTTTTAAAAGTAAATTATATTCTTCTGGATCATATTCTAAATCGGCATCTTGTATGATTAATAATTCTCCTTTTGCTTTTGAAATTCCTGTGTGTAATGCAGCTCCTTTACCCTTGTTTATCTCGTGTTTAAAATACTGTATGTTCAATTCGGGATTTTGAGTGATATAGCTTTTTATTGCCTCTTCAGTATGGTCTTTTGAACAATCATTAACGATGATAATCTCTTTTTCCAACCCACCAATGAGTTGTACAAGTTTTACTTTATCAAGAATGAAGTGAATGGTATTGCCTTCATTATACGCAGGAATGATTATGGATAATTTTTTCACAATTAGTTATTTATTATTTTAATTAAATAATTTTTTTTCAGTAAATCTTGTCTTGATCTTGCTATTAAAAATTTTAATTTTAATCTTGTAATTGGGTAATAATCAAAGCTTTTTTTTACTTCTATTTTGAGATTTAAATCTTTAATTTTTTCCAAATCTTCCTCGGAAATATATACCCAAAATGATTTTTTTATGGTTTTTAATTTTTCTTTGGTCACAATTTTTGTAAATGGATTGTGTGTGTAAAAATTAAATGAGTTGGAGTGCGTATTAAATGTAAAAATGTTTTCCTTTTTGATGTTTTTACTTGCCCATTTTCCGGCTTCAGATTCGGATTGAAACGTCAATAATTTTGGATAAAAAACAAAACTTAAAAATAAATTTAAAACTAAAACAAAAACAATCAGTTGCCCACTATTTTGCTCTTTTGTTTTTCTAAAATAATACAAAATAAACAATTGTAAAACAACACAAATAATAACCCAAATATTAAATTCTGGAAAGAAAAATAAGTTAAAAACTATGAACAGCAATAGGATTAAAATTCCAACAACATAATTAGTTATTCTCCATCGATTCCATATTTTGAAGTTACAATTCGTTAAATATTCTGCTAAAATTATAGATGCAAATGGCAATGTAACAAAAATATAATGTGGCAATTTGTATTTTGATAACGATAGCATGGCAAAAATTACTATAAATCCGACTAAAGTCGTTATTTCGGGAAGTTTGGCTTTGCGATTGAATAGGTTTTTCAATTTAAAATAAAGCGAAAAATAAAAAGGAAAAATCCAAGGAAAGAAATCCCAAATTATTGATCCTAAAAAGAAGTGCCATGGTGCGCCATTATTCCAATGGTTTTCTCCCGTTATACGACCAAAACTTTGCAACCAATAATAAAAATACAATCCCTTTTTTCCTTTTTCGGGATGCAAATCAAATTGGGTATATAATCCATAAGACATTGGTAACAATATAATAGCTACAATTAAAAGCACTAAAATCCAACGAAGATTAAAAACATCGCGCCATTTTTGCTGATACATTAGGTTTATTCCTATTGGCATTAAAACTGCAATGGCACCAATAGGTCCTTTTGCGAGCATTCCTAATCCCATAAAAACCGAACCCAAAATTAGGTTGCTAATTTTTCTTTTTTCAAAAAATTCAGAAAACAACCAAACAGCTATTATTGTGCAAGAAGTTAATAAGGCATCGGTTCGGACATCATTTGTGATTAAAAAATATGCTTGTGTAGTTGCTAAAATTAGTAATGCATTTTTTGCAATTTGTCTTGAATAATACAAAATAGTAAAACGGTAAACGGCATATAAAGAAAAAAGTATAAAAAGGAAAGAAACAATTTTATAACCAAAATTTGTTGAGCCAAAAAATTTAATACTTATACTTGACAGCCAAAACAATAAAGGTGGTTTGTCTAAGTAATCTTGCTGAAATTCTTTTACTTCAAGATAGGAATTGGTTTGCGCCATTTCGGCTGAAATTCCAGCATATTGTGCTGCATCAACTTGCATAATATCAATAAATAAATTATTAAAATATATTGCAAATACGAGCAGAATTAGTAATTTTTCAAAATTTGTTAAGTGCTTAAAGAATGATTTCATCGATTAATAATATAAAATAGTTGATAAAAGTAATGCTATTTTTATCGAAAGGCAAAACTTTGTTTAGAAGTTATTAAAAGTATTGAGTACTTTAAAAATTGTTAAATAAAATCATAATTCACAATCCACAATTCACAATTCTTTTATCTTTGCCCACCATTAAAAGAGAGTAATGAAATTTGATTTACTAGCCAAAGACCCAAACTCAAGTGCGCGTGCTGGAAGTATAACAACTGACCATGGTGTTATTGAGACCCCCATATTTATGCCTGTTGGCACTGTAGCATCAGTAAAAGGAGTACACCAACGCGAACTGAAAGAGGAGATTAATCCAGATGTTATTCTTGGGAATACTTATCATTTATACTTGCGTCCACAAACAACCATTCTAGAAAAAGCGGGAGGATTGCACAAGTTTATGAATTGGGACAGAAATATTTTAACCGACAGTGGCGGTTACCAAGTGTATTCCCTTTCTGCCAATAGAAAAATTAAAGAAGAGGGTGTAAAATTCAAATCGCATATTGATGGTTCGTACCATGTTTTCACTCCCGAAAATGTAATGGAAATCCAACGTACTATAGGTGCTGATATCATCATGGCATTTGACGAATGTACACCTTATCCTTGTGATTATCGCTATGCACAAAAATCGATGAAAATGACACATCGCTGGTTAGACCGTTGTATCAATCACTTGGAAAAACTTCCTTTTAAATACGGTTACGAGCAAACTTTTTTCCCGATAGTTCAAGGTAGTACCTATAAAGATTTGCGTCAACAGTCGGCTGAATATATTGCCAATGCTGGAGCAGAGGGCAATGCTATAGGTGGATTATCAGTAGGCGAACCAGCAGAAGAAATGTATGCCATGACCGAAGTGGTAACAGCAATTTTGCCCGAAGACAAACCGCGGTATTTAATGGGAGTTGGAACCCCAATAAATATATTAGAAAATATTGCCTTGGGTATTGATATGTTTGATTGTGTGATGCCTACTCGTAATGCAAGAAACGGAATGTTGTTCACAGCTAATGGTACCATTAATATTAAAAATAAAAAATGGGAAGACGACTTTTCTCCTCTTGATGAAATGGGATATACCTTTGTAGATACCGAATATACAAAAGCGTATCTTCGGCATCTATTCGCTGCTAATGAATATTTAGGAAAGCAAATTGCTACAATACATAACCTAGGATTTTATATGTGGTTGGTTCGTGAGGCCAGAAAACATATCTTAGCAGGAGATTTTAGAGTTTGGAAAGAGATGATGGTTAAAAATATGAGCCAACGATTATAAAGTTCCGAGTTTAAAGTTCCGAGTTCAGTAAATACCCGAAACCTTAAACCCGAAACCTTAAACCCGAAACCAACTATATGTTAAAAATTATTGACAAATACATACTTAAACGCTATTTATTAACATTCATCGTAATGTTATTGATGTTCATCCCGATTGGGATAGTGATTGATGTGTCTGAGAAAGTCAATAGAATGATTGAAAATAAGGTGCCTTTTGTTAGGATTGCATCTTATTATTTAGACTTTACTATTTATTTCGCCAATTTATTATTCCCTATTTTTCTGTTCTTATCGGTTATTTGGTTTACTTCCAAATTAGCTAATAATACCGAGATTATAGCCATCTTAAGTTCGGGAATTTCATTTTCTAGATTTCTTCGTCCGTATATTATTGGGGCAACAATAGTATCAATATTGGCTTTGGTAATGAGCATTTTTTTGTTGCCAAAAGCAAGTGCCGGTTTTAATAACTTTCGATATACGTATCTTTCTGGTGGAGGTATAAGTGACATGCGTGATAATTCAGATGTTTTTCGACAAATCAGTAAAGATGAATATATTTTTGTGAGTAATTTTAATGAAATTTCAAAAATGGCTTTTAATTTTTCTATGGAAAAATTTGATGGCGATAAGTTGAAATATAAATTAATTGCAAATAGAATTAAATGGAATGTAAAAGACAGTACTTATACTTTATTCAATTATAGCAAAAGAAAGATTGGTAAGTTTGGTGATAGTATAGAATCAGGTGAAAAAAAAGATACTGTTTTCAATTTTGATTTAGAAGATTTGACACCAGTTTTTTTTATTGCAGAAACCTTACCTTTAGATGATTTGAATAAATTTATAGATAAAGAAAGAGCCAGAGGTTCTTCTAATATAAATGTCTATTTAGTTGTTTTGTACAAAAAATATAGTATACCAGTTTCAGCATTTATCTTAACTATTATAGCCGTATCTGTTTCATCCATGAGACGTCGTGGTGGCATGGGAACCAACTTGGCCATTGGAATTATCCTAGCTTTTGCCTTTGTGTTTTTAGATAAAGTTTTTGGAGTTCTTGCTGAAAAATCTGCTGCGCCACCATTATTGGCCGTTTGGACACCAAATATTGTTTTTGGAATATTAGCCATTTTTCTTTTAAGGAATGCTAAACGATAATGTAAAAAGCTATTTACATCTTCATTTGATAGTTTTCATTTGGGGGTTTACAGCCGTTCTTGGGGCATTGATTTCTTTGGATGCTTTACCATTAGTTTGGTTTCGAATGCTATTCGCAGTAGGATTTATAGCTGTTTATATTTATTTCAAAAAAATCTCTTTACGTATTTCAAAAAAAGTGTTGTTGCAGTTTTTATTCTCTGGGTTGATTATTGCTTTGCATTGGTTTACATTTTTTCACGCCATTAAAATCTCAAACATTTCTATAACCTTAGCATGTCTTTCAACTGGAGCTTTGTTTACTTCATTATTAGAACCAATATTATATGGAAAAAAAATAGTGCGATATGAAGTTTTTTTTGGATTACTCGTTGTTTTTGGTTTGTATATTATATTTAAAGTTGAAGGAAATTATTTTTTGGGAATCATAATCGCATTGACTTCAGCTTTTCTATCGGCATTATTTGCTGTTATTAATTCTAAGTTTGTGAAAGAGCATGACCCTACAATTATTTCATTTTATGAACTCTCGGGAGGGGTTATTTTTTTTACTTTTTTACTCTTCTTTAACCATAGTTTTTCTCCAACTTTTTTCCGGCTTTCTGCTAAAGATTTAATGTATTTGTTGATTTTAAGTTCGGTTTGCACTTCTTATGCTTTCATAGCATCAACTTCAGTTATGAAGTTTTTAAGCCCTTATACAGTAATGCTTACCATTAATTTAGAACCTATTTATGGTATAATTTTAGCTGTTTTGATTTTTAAAGATAAAGAAAGAATGAGCTTTGAATTTTATTTAGGTGCTTTCATAATTTTGCTAACGGTATTATTAAATGCTATCTTAAAAAGCCGTAAATTAAAATTAAATTAATGTTAGTTAAAGGTTAGTGTTGTTTAAAACTAATCTTTGATATGTGCTTTTTATCACAATTTAAAATTTTATATTTGCGGTTCGATTAAACAAAAACTAACAACTCTATGGAATATTTAGATTTTGAACTTCCTATTAAAGAATTAGAAGATCAACTCGATAAATGCCTGATAATTGGTACTGAATCTAATGTTGATGTAACAGATACTTGCCAACAAATTGAAAAAAAATTAGAAGAAACCAAACGTAAAATTTATAAAAATCTTACCGCTTGGCAAAGAGTTCAGCTATCACGTCATCCAAATCGTCCTTATACTTTAGAACATATTACTAATTTAACAAAAGGTACTTTCCTTGAAATGTTTGGTGACAGAAATTTTAAAGACGATAAAGCCATGATTGGGGGTTTAGGCAAAATTGATGGACAATCATTTATGTTAATAGGACAACAAAAAGGGGTTAATACAAAAATGCGTCAATTGCGTAATTTCGGTATGGCAAGTCCAGAAGGTTATCGCAAAGCTTTGCGTTTGATGAAAATGGCTGAGAAATTTGGCATTCCAGTAGTTACTCTTATAGATACCCCTGGGGCATATCCAGGTATGGAAGCCGAAGAAAGAGGGCAAGGAGAGGCTATCGCTAGAAATATATTTGAAATGGTAAGATTAAAAGTACCAATTATATGTGTTATCATTGGTGAGGGTGCTTCTGGTGGAGCTTTAGGAATAGGTGTAGGGGATAGAGTTTTGATGCTAGAAAACACATGGTATTCTGTCATCTCTCCAGAGTCTTGTTCTTCTATATTATGGAAAAGTTGGGAGTATAAAGAACAAGCAGCCGAAGCCTTGAAGCTGACTTCTTCAGACATGAAAAAAATGAAATTAGTTGATGATGTTATACCAGAGCCACTTGGTGGAGCTCATTACGATAAAGAAACTACATTCAAAACTGTTGAACAATATATAATGAATGCTTTTAACGAATTAAAAGATTTATCAACAGAAGAATTAGTAACCCAAAGGATGGATAAATACAGCAAGATGGGAGAATATAAGGAGTAAAATCTTATAAAATGATTATAAATCCGAATCCCAATGGTTTCGGATTTTTTTTTGGTTATTAACAAAAAATAGAAACTTATAAACATTTACTTTGAATAACTCTATGCTGATAATTTTTGTAAAATAGTTACTTTCGTTACATGGAAAATCTCAGAAATATTAGTCCAATTAAAGTGGATAAGACAACTATTATAAACTTAGAAAAAGGGAAGCTACCACCACAAGCACTCGACCTTGAAGAGGCTGTTCTTGGTGCAATGATGATTGATAAAAAAGGCGTTGATGAGGTAATTGATATTCTGCAGCCTGATGCTTTTTATAAAGAAGGACATAAACACATTTTTGAAGCTATTTTTCAGTTGTTCACAGATTCTCAACCTATTGATTTATTAACAGTTTCTGCTCAGTTAAAAAAAGCAGGTAAACTTGATTTAGCTGGAGGCGATTTTTACTTAATTCAATTAACACAAAAAATATCCTCATCAGCACATATTGAGTTTCACTCAAGAATTATATTACAAAAATTTATTCAGCGTAGTTTAATCAAAATATCTTCTGAAATCATTGAAGAATCCTATGATGAATCTACAGATGTGTTTGATTTGTTAGACAAAGCTGAATCTAAATTATATGAAGTAACTCAAGGAAATATAAAACGTAGCTCAGAAACAGCTCAAAGCCTTGTAATTCAAGCAAAAAAACGAATTGAAGATATTGCTAATAAAGAAGGAATGAGTGGAATTGCTACTGGTTTTGAAAAATTAGACAAAATTACTTCCGGATGGCAACCTTCAGATTTGATAATTATTGCAGCTCGTCCTGGTATGGGTAAAACTGCTTTTGTACTTTCTATGGCAAGAAATATGGCAATAGATTTTGGACATCCTGTAGCTTTATTCTCTTTAGAAATGTCATCAGTGCAGTTAATTACTCGTTTGATTTCTTCGGAAACTGGTTTGTCTTCAGAAAAATTGAGAACCGGAAAATTAGAAAAACATGAGTGGGAGCAATTATCAACTAAAGTTAAAGATTTAGAAAGTGCACCATTATATATTGATGATACTCCATCTCTTTCAATATTTGATTTACGTGCAAAAGCACGTCGTTTGTCTTCACAACATGGAATCAAATTAATAATTGTAGACTATTTACAATTGATGACTGCAGGCGGAAGTAATGGAAAAGGAGCAGGGAATAGAGAGCAAGAAATTTCTACTATTTCTAGAAATCTAAAAGCTTTAGCTAAAGAATTGGAAGTTCCAGTGATTGCATTATCTCAGTTATCTCGTGCTGTGGAAACACGTGGTTCAAGTAAAAGACCGTTACTTTCTGACCTTCGTGAATCAGGAGCAATTGAACAAGATGCAGATATTGTTTCTTTTATTTATCGTCCAGAATATTATAAAATTGATGAATGGGATGATGATGAGCAATCTCCAACTGCTGGTCAAGCTGAATTTATCATAGCAAAACACCGTAACGGTTCTCTAGAAAATATTCGTCTGAAATTTATTGGCAACCTAGGTAAGTTTGATAATTTAGAAGAATATAGTAGTGCTTTTAATGATTTACCTTCAAAAATGAATCATGACGATAATCCTTATATAACCAATAATCTGCCTTCGCCTAATGAAGCTTTTGGTAGTAATATCAATAGAAATGATGACGACAGTGATGTTCCTTTTTAAAAAATATAATCCCTAGAAATCGAGATTTTTTTATATTTTTCTTCACAGTAAATCAGTTATCTTTGGATTTATTATTTTATTAAGATGTTTAAAAAGTCATTTTATATTTTCCTTTTGCTGATTTCCTTTTCCACGAGGGCTAATTTTATATTGCTCCCCATGGACGAAACCTCACAGAAAAATCATTTGAAAGCTTATGGAATTACTTATTGGGCTTTGGATAAACAATATAAAGCCAGTTGGTTATTAAATTATCGCGGTGGTTCTTTTCTTTTGCCTGATGTACCCGAGATTAGAAAAGAATGTCAAATTAGAGGTGTGAGTTTTGAAATATTATCGGATGGTGAAGAGCAATCAATACTACTAGCTATTTCAAGTCCATCACAAAATATGGAAACGGTTGTTTTGGAAAAAGCTCCTAAGATAGCTGTTTATTCACCACCAGGAAAACAACCTTGGGACGATGCTGTAACGATGGTATTAACTTATGCTGAAATTCCTTTTAAAGTAATTTATGATGAAGAAGTATTGAGTGATCAGTTGATTTTATATGACTGGTTGCATTTGCATCACGAAGATTTTACAGGACAATATGGAAAATTTTATGGTGCATACAGAAATGCGCCTTGGTATATTGAACAAAAGAAAGATGCTGAAGCTTTAGCTGCCAAATTAGGTTTTGCAAAAGTATCACAAGAGAAACTAGCTGTGGCCAAAAAGATTAGAGACTTTGTTATCGGCGGTGGTTTTATGTTTGCTATGTGTTCTGCTACTGATAGTTTTGATATCGCTCTCTCTGCGGAAGGTTCAGATATTTGCGATCCAATGTTTGACGGTGATGATAGTGACCCAAATTATCAATCTAAAGTTGATTATTCTAGAACCTTTGCTTTCAAAGATTTTATTCTTGATAGAAGACCAGAACATTATGAGTTTTCTGATATTGATATGACAGAAAAGCGAAGAATTCCTTTCGAAAAAGATTACTTCAGCTTGATGGAATTTTCAGCCAAATGGGATGTTATTCCAAGTATGCTATGTCAAAATCATACCCAATTAGTAAAAGGTTTTATGGGACAAACTACTTCTTTTGATAGCAGTTTGATTAAGTCTAATATATTGATTTTAGGAAAAAATGAACTTAATGATGAAGCACGTTATATCCATGGTCAAAAAGGAAAAGGGTTTTTTACTTTTTATGGTGGTCATGACCCAGAAGATTATCAGCATAGAGTAGGTGATGAGCCAACGGTTTTAGATTTACATCCTAATTCGCCTGGTTTCCGATTGATTTTAAATAATGTTTTGTTTCCTGCTGCCAGAAAGAAACCTCAAAAAACATAATAAATCTCCAAATTATATTTGGGATTTTAATTTTTGTACTTACTTATTATTCTCAATCACATAATTCAACACTTTAGTCATCAAATGCACTCTGTCTTTTCCAATGACGTTGTGTTTGTGCATTGGGTAAGGAAAGTAATCAACTTGTTTTCCAAGTTCAACGAATTTCTTAACTAGAGAAAGGTTATGCTGTTCAACAACTACATCATCACTTGTTCCATGAATTAAAAGTAATTTTCCTTTTAAATCTTTGGCATAATTCATCACACAAGCTTCATCAAATCCTTTTTTATTCTCTGCAGGTGTGTCCATGTAACGTTCGCCATACATAATTTCATAATATTTCCAATCGGTTACTGGTCCACCAGCAACACCCACTTTGAAAGTATCAGGTTTTCTTGTCATTAAAGAAGTTGTCATAAAACCACCAAAGCTCCAGCCATGAACCGTTAAACGATTACCATCTACATAAGGCAATGATTTTAAATAGTCAACGCCTTTGATTTGGTCGTCAATTTCGTTGACACCTAATCTTCCATGAATTGCACTTTCAAATGCAAATCCGCGATTGTCTGAACCGCGATTGTCAACTGTAAAAACCAAATAGCCTTGTTCTGCCATCCAGTACATCCAAAGATTAGCACCATCAAGATATGAATTGGTAATCATTTGCGCATGTGGTCCGCCATAAACGTAAACCAAAACTGGGTATTTTTTAGATGGGTCAAAGTTGCTTGGTTTTATTAATCGTGTGTATAAATCAGTACTACCATCAGCAGCTTTTATGGTTTTAATATCGGCACTACCTATTTCATAACCCTCATATTTGTTTTTACTTTCGAGTAAAATGATTGCCTTGCCTTTTTTATCGTATAATAATGATTTTGAAGGAGTGGAATGATTTGAATATTCATCAAAAAGCCAATTTCCATCTGTTGACACCATTACGTTATGAATACCTTCGTCTTGGGTTATCAAGGTTTGTTTTCCTTTTAAATCAACTTTATATACCAACATATTAATGCCTTTGTCACCAGTTGCTTTGAAATAAATTTCGGTTCCAGTTGGATTTGCTCCAATGATTTCGCGAGTTGGAAATTTATTGGTAGTCAGTTGTTTGATTAATTTTCCGTCAATAGAGTAGTAGTACAGGTTGTTAAAACCGTCTTTTTCGGAAATCCAAATGAAGTTATTTGATTTATTGTTTGGGAAAAACGCAGGATGTTCTGGTTCAACCCAAGCATTATTTTTTTCATTAAAAAGTGTTTTTATAAACAAACCCGTTGCGGCATCATATAAATCTAAATTCATATCATTTTGACCACGATTTAACGCGGCTATCAGCATGTATTTTTCATCTGGGGACCAAGTGAGGTTTGTCAAATAGTCATCGGTATTTCCTCTTGGCATTATAAAAACTGTTTTCTGAGTAGTCAAATTGTAAATTCCAACTCTTGGTTTTTCTGATTTTTGACCAATCATTGGATATTTAATGTTTACCAATTTTCCAGGAGTTTCATTAATATCTAATAACGGATAATCAGCAACATCTGTTTCGTCTTTTTGATAAAATGCGATGTAAGTTGATTGAGGTGACCAAAAAATACCGCCATTAATGCCAAACTCGTTTCTAGAAATGGATTGTCCGCAAACAATATTTTTATCGGTGTTATTGGTAACTGTTATCTTTTCTTTGTTTTTATTGAAGTAGCATAAATTGTTAGCTTCTGTAAAAGCTATATTTATTTTTGCGTTATCAAAGGTTTGATTTTCGGCAGTTTCTGGAACTTCTTGAATAAGTTTTCCTGATTTAGTATTAATGTTATAACTATAATACTTTCCTGTTTCAGATAATAAAATGGTAGTTGAATCAATCCATTGTACACTAAAGAAATTTTTCAATTTTGTTCCCAATGCGGTATTTATGTCGTTAAGTTTTACCAATTCAATTGCATCTTTTTTGGTTACATTGGCACTCATCATTTTTGTCCAAGAATCAGTGTAATAAGCATAATTATTGGAATTCGGTAACCATTGAAAACCTGTTAATTTATCGGCGCCAAATTTTCTGTTTTGTTGTAAAACAGCTTCTTCTAAACTGAATTTTTTTAATTGGGCTTGAGTAGAAAATGCTATTAAAAAGCATACGAATAGTAAAATCTTTTTGTTCATGAGGTAATTTTATTGTTGGATGTAAATGTATTAAAAAAGCATAATTTCTTGGTTAAAAGATTACCCATTATTGTTGATGTCATTTATGATTTTCAAATGATGATAAGTATGTAGTTTTAAAAACCAAAGAGTATTTTTTAAGTTCAAATCACCAAAATAAGGATGATTAAAATAACTATTTGTAGGAAGATTTTCTAGTTCAATTATATTGATTTTTGAAGCTTCAAGTTTTGTAGTTAGGATTTCTTTTGAAGCGATTTCTTTTGGTTGCACTACTTTTGGTGCTTTTACTTTTCCTCTTGGAATTTTATTGATTGTTTTTATATAGCCACGTTTTAAATTAAAACGCCATTTGTATTGTTCAGGATTTGAATTTTTTAGTTGTATAATTATTCCATTAATAACCATTAAACTGTGGTCTAAATGCCAACCAATGCTCGACTCAGAAACAGTTAAGTTTAATTTTTCGTGATTATCAATTTGGTTTTCTAATTGATGAATAAGTTGAATGAGTGTAGTCATAATAAATTGAAATTTTAAAAAATCCCAAAGCCTTTAAGAATTTTGGATTTATTTTTTATGTATTATATAAATTAAATATTTCCATCTTCATTTTCCTTGTCTAAATATTCTTGAACGATATCAATAGCATTAGTAACCACATCACTCAATGCTGTGATAAAAGTGCCATCTTGTGCACTATTAATGGCATGTTTTATTGCTTCGGTTTCTTTTGGAATGATTTCATAGGTAACATCTCTGTTTACTTCATTTATACCTTCCATGATTAAACTTATGATTTCCTCATCAGTTCTTCCTCGTAAATATTTTTCTTGTCGGATGATTATATGGTCAAACATGCGAGCCGCAATAATAGCACATTCTTTAATATCTTCATCACGACGATCGCCGACACCAGCAATAATTCCAATTTTTTTGGTAGCTTCAACGGATGATAAATATTCTTCCACACCACGATATCCAGCGGGATTGTGAGCAAAATCAATTAAGACTTTAAATTTTTTGAAATCAAAGATATTCATTCTTCCAGGTGTTTGTGCAGCACTAGGAATGAAGGTTTGTAACGACAAGCTAATATCTTCTGTTTTAAAACCTTGTAAATAGGCAGCTAAAGTGGCGGCTAATACATTAGCAATCATGAATTTGGCTTTTCCACCCATAGTCAAAGGCACATGTGTAGCACGTTCTATACGAATTTTCCATTCGCCTTTTTTAATGGTAATATATCCATTTTCATATACGGCTACTATCTTTCCTTCTTTGGCAAATTTTTGCGCATTTGGGTTGTTTTCATCCATACTAAAGTAGGCTATATTACAACTCAACTCGTTTGCAATTTTTAAGCATTGAGAGTCTTCGGCATTTAAAATTGCCCATCCATCTTTCTTAACACTGCGAACTACTGTTGCTTTGACTTTAGCCAAATCATCTAAATTATGAATGTCGCTTAAGCCCAAATGGTCTTCTTGAATATTAGTAATGATTCCAATATCACATCGACTGAATCCTAAACCAGAACGAAGAATTCCTCCACGGGCAGTCTCTAAAACAGCAAATTCTACAGTTGGATCTTTCAAAATATATTCAGCAGAAATTGGACCAGTTGTATCGCCTTTTTCCATCATGTGGTTTTGAATATAAATTCCGTCCGAAGTTGTAAAGCCCACTTTGTAACCATTATTTTTTATAATATGTGCTAATAATCGAGTAGTGGTAGTTTTTCCATTGGTACCCGTCACTGCAATTATAGGAATACGACTTGGTTTGCCAGGAGGATACAACATATCAATTACTGGTGCGGCAACATTTCTTGGCAATCCTTCGGAAGGTGCTAAGTGCATACGAAAACCAGGAGCAGCATTTACTTCAAGTATGCAACCACCATTTTCTTTCAAAGGTTGAGTTAAATTTTCAGCCATGATATCTACGCCACAAATGTCTAATCCGATGACACGTGATATACGTTCGCAGAGGAAAATATTTTCTGGGTGCATCATATCTGTAACATCTACTGATGTTCCGCCAGTGCTCAAATTTGCGGTTGATTTTAGGTAAACAACTTCATCTTTTCTTGGAACAGTTTCTAGAGTATAACCTAATTTTTCTAATAAATCAGTAGTATCCCTATCAACATCTATTTGAGTTAAAACATTTTCATGTCCGTAACCACGTTTTGGGTCGAGGTTTGTTTCATCAATTAACTGTTGGATGTTTTGTTTTCCGTCTCCTTTTACGTGTGCTGGTTCTCTTTTTGCAGCAGCTACTAATTTATTGTCAATTATTAAAACTCTAAAATCAAAACCTGTGATAAATTTTTCAACAATAACTCTTCGGCTATACTTTTGTGCATAAGCTAAACCAGAAACTGCATCTTCCCATGTAACAACATTGATAGAAGCGCCTTTTCCATGATTTCCATCTAAAGGTTTAATAACAATAGGATATCCAATTTTCTTGATAGTATTTTCTAAATCTTCTTCATCTACACATATTCCGCCACTAGCAACTGGTATCGATGCCAAGTCTAGCATTCTTTTGGTTTCTTCTTTATTACAGGCAATATCAACAGCTATGCTACTTGTTTTACAAGTAATAGTAGCTTGAAAACGCATTTGATTGACTCCATAACCCAATTGTACCAAAGAATTTGTACCCAATCGTATCCAAGGAATATCGCGCGCAACGGCTTCTTCCACAATACTTCCTGTTGAAGGACCAAGGCGAACACGTTCCCGAATTTCTCGCATTTTTTGAATATCGCCTTCTACATCATAGTCAGTTCCGGCTATCAATGCTTCGGCTATAGCAACCGAACTTTCAGCAGCAAAAAGACCAACATTTTCCTCGGTATAACTAAAAACGACATTATAAATTCCAGGTGTTTTGGTTTCCCGTGTTCTGCCAAAACCAGTTTCCATTCCAGCTAATGTTTGAATTTCCAATGCGATATGTTCTATAACATGACCCATCCAAGTGCCACGTTCTATTCGAGAAAAGAAACCGCCACGAGTTCCTTCAGAACAACGATGTTCTATCATAGTAGGAAACATGGCTTCAATACGTTCTCGAAAACCTTCAATTTTATTAGTTGGAAATTGTTCCATTTCTTCCAAATCCAATCGCATTTGGATAAGTTTTTTGCGTTGCACACTCCAAATATTTGGTCCGCGTAGTGCTTGTATTTTATCTATTTTCATGATTAGGGATAGTTAATGATAGATTTTGGTTATGCTTTTATAAAAATAGGAAATATTTATTTTTATAAAGTATTTTTTTTAAATAAAACTTAAAAAATTTCATTGATACATACGTTCTTTATTCAGGATCTCAGCAAGTAATAAAATTAGTGAATAAATAGATAAAAATTATTCTTCTGTTATAAATGCTGTGATTTTTTGGTATAAATTTTCATCATGCAAGCTGTGTCCTAAGCCTTTTGTTTCTATATAAATAGAATTTTTCCAAGCTTTGGCATACAATCTTCCTTCTTCAACTTGAATTACGTTATCACCATAATCATGAGCAATTAAGGCTTTTTGTTTCAAGTTTTTAGCAAATAAATGTCCTGCAAATTCATCTATATTTATATTGAATTTTTCTTGATAATAATTTTCTAGAAGTAATTTTACTTTAGTATTTAAACTAAGTATTTGAATAAAATTATCATTTATCTTTTTAAAATTTGATGGAGCGCCTAGCATTACAACTTTTTCTATAGCATCGTTTTTGTATTTATGTAGATAAAAGGCAATGGAAGTGCCACCAATAGAATGTCCGATGATTATTTTTGGATTGTATTTTTGAGCCAAAATATGAATGAATTCTGCATATTTTGGAGCATTAAATTCAGAACTGGAACTTAAACCGTGAGCTGGCGCATCAATAGCAATAATTGTATGATCGTAGGGTTTTAAGTGCTCAAGTAATTTTTTCCAACGCGAAGCATTGCTCTCCCAGCCATGGGCTAGTAATATAATTTCTTTTGAACCTTTCCAAATATAGGCATGAAAGTCTTCATTGTCATACTTGAATAGTTCTAATGTTGCATTTTGTAGAGACTTCGGTAAATTATTTTTGTCTAATTTTCTTTTTCTGGGTTGACTAAAAATGGTGTAAGCTAATTGCTTAGCTTTTTCAGTGTTGAAATAACTATATACATTGATATATAAACCAACAGATTTTGTTATGAGAAAGTATTTGATTTTTTTCATAAAAAAATCCCGAACAAGTCGGGATTAATTATTATAGGTGAGCAAATATTTTTTGCATTTTTTCTCTTTCTTCTTCTGCTAATAAAGCATCAACTAAAATTCTTCCTGAATGTTCGTCAGTGATAATTTTTTTGCGCGCTGCAATTTCAACTTGTGTTTGTGGAGGAATTGTAAAGAACGATCCTGCTGAAGCACCTCGCTCAATAGAAACAACAGCTAAACCATTGCGAACACTGGAACGAATTCTTTTGTATGCGGCTAATAATCTTTCTTCGATTTGAGCTTCATAATTGGCAGATTTCTCTATTAAGAAGCTTTCTTCTTTTTGTGTTTCAGACATTATATCACTTAATTCAGCTTTTTTGTGTTTTAAATGAGATGTTTTTTGGTCTAATTTTTCTTTAGAGTTTGCTATTACTTCTTTTTTGTGTTCGATAGAAGCTTTCAATTCTTTGATTTGTTTTTCAGCCAATTGAATTTCTAATTCTTGAAATTCTACTTCTTTTGTCAATGAATTGAATTCTCTATTATTACGAACTTCTTTTTGTTGAGCAGTATATTTTTTGATAGCTGCTTGATGGTCATCAATAGCATTTTTTTTAGTTTTAATTTGTTCTTCAATTATAACTAAATCACTTTTTAATTTATCTAAACGAGTGCTCAAGCCTGTTACTTCATCTTCTAAATCTTCCACTTCTAAAGGTAATTCACCTCTGACGTTTCTGATTTCATCAATTCTTGTATCTATGATTTGTAAATCATAAATAGCTCTTAATTTGTCCTCAACACTTAGTTCTTTTGTAGCAGCCATATTTTATAAGTACTTAACTGGATTTGTATTTTCTTCTGAAAAATTGATTGCAAAATTAGGGATTTTTTTCTTAAGAAAATCAACAATATAATTTTTTGTAAATCTTTCGCTTTCAAAGTGTCCAATGTCGGCTAAAACCAATTGATTTTCAGCTTCATAAAAGTTGTGATACTTTAAATCGGCGGTTAAAAAAATATCAGCTCCAGCTTGTTTGGCATTACTAATGGCAAAACTCCCCGAACCGCCGAGTACAGCTACTTTTTTTATTGGTTTTCCAAGTAATACACTATGACGAATGCTGCCACATTGCATTTTATCTTTTACAAAAGAAAGGAACTCATTTTCTTTCATAGGTTTCTCAAGTTCACCTATCATTCCGAGTCCAATATTTTGGTGAACATTTTGTAATTCATGAATTCCATAAGCTACTTCTTCATAAGCATGATTGTTGAATAAGGCTTTTAGAACTTTAGATTGTAAGTGTTTCTCATAGGTTACTTCAATTTTAATTTCTTCATTTTCTACAAATTCAAAGCGATTGCCAATTTTGGGATCACTATCTTCATTGCCCATGAAAGTGCCTATGCCATTAGAATTAAAACTGCAATTTTCATAGTTGCCAATTTTTCCTGCGCCGGATTCAAACAAAGCATTTCTTAATTTCTCTACATTCTCAGGTGTGGTGTAAGTAACTAGTTTTTGGATGAAGTTTTGTTTTGGTACTAAAATCTTGGTATTGATTAAACCTAAAACATCACTGAATATTTTATTTACACCATTTTTATGATTATCTAAAGCAGTATGAACAGCATAAATGGCAATGTCATTTTTTATGGCTTTTAGAATTGAGCGCTCCACATAATTTTTTCCAGTTATTTTCTTTAATCCTGAGAATATTATAGGATGAAAGCAAACTACCAAGTTGCATTTTTTAATAATAGCTTCGTCAATTATATTTTCTAAAGCATCATGGCAAACCAGAATTCCTGTTATTTCAGTTTCTATGTTACCTACAAGTAAACCAACATTGTCAAAATCTTCAGCATACGCCAAAGGTGCCATTTCTTCAAGTATTGGGAGTATTTCTTTTAGTTTCATATTATGTTGCCCATTGGTTTAAATATTCTTTTATGATCCAAACACCATTTACTTTTTCTAATAATAAAAAACTACCACTGTTGTGCTCAATGTTTCTGTAGAATGCAATTTTTACTAAAGCAAAATTATTATTTGAAAAATATATAGGTTTATTAATTATAAGTAATCGTTGGTTGTTTTCACCATATTGATTAGAAATTTTTTGAAAATCTTCTAAAGATAAACAGTTATTAACTTTACTTTTGAGATATTGATTTTGATTGTTGAATAAGTTATTGTATTCTATTGACCAATCATCGTCTATGCCATAGATGATTTGTTTTTTTATTTCGATACCATATTTATTAAGGAAATCACTTTTTGAAATTACTTCCAAAACTTCCTCATTATTAGGTGCTTTTTTACAATAAAAATTTAGAAGTTGTAATCTTCCTTTGGCAATAACTTTTTCATTTTTGTAGTATTTAGAAAATATGATTTTCAAAATTTTAACGTTATCGTTTTCTTGAGCAAAAATACTTGTAGTGTTGAAAAAAAATAAAGCTATTATAAAGTAAAATGTTTTCATTTGTTTAGCTCAAAAGGCATAAATAATTTTAAACTGAAATTTTTTCAAAGATAAAATCTTTTACATCAAAAATATAAAAAACATTCGTGTATTAGAGGTAAATTCTCTATTTTCGTACTATGATTTTGTTACGAAAATTACTTTTCCCCTTTGCCATTCTTTATGGTTTACTTACTTCTTTAAGAATTTATCTTTACGATAAAGGTATTTTTAAATCCTATTCTTTTGACATTCCCGTTATTGTTGTTGGTAATATAAGTGTTGGCGGTACAGGAAAAACACCTCAGATTGAATATTTAATAAGGTTACTTTCCTCTAAATACAAAATAGCAACCTTGAGTAGAGGTTACAAAAGAAAATCAAAAGGTTTTGTTTTGGCGGATGCTGCTTCAACTGCTGAAATTCTAGGAGATGAACCTTTTCAATATTTTAAAAAATTTCCTGAAATCAAAGTAGCTGTTGATGAAGACAGAAAAAACGGAATTGAGCAATTATTGAATCAAAAATCTAGACCTGAAATTATTTTGTTAGATGATGCTTTTCAGCATCGCAAAGTAAAAGCAGGTTTTTACATTCTTTTGACGGCTTATGAAGATTTATTTTGCGATGATTTTATATTACCAACAGGAAATCTGAGGGAAACAAGAAATGGTGCCAAAAGAGCTAATATGATAATTGTTAGTAAATGTCCGCCAACAATTTCTCAACTTGAGCAAGAAACCATTAAAAAGAAAATAGGTTTTGATATTCCAATATTTTTTAGTTTTATTGACTATGACAACAAGGTTTATAATCAAAATGACACTTTGGAAGTTTCAGAAATTAAATCAAAAGAAAAAGTTTTATTAGCTGGAATTGCAAATCCAAAGCCTTTTTTCGATTATTTAAAAACTAAAAAAGATGATATTTTGACTTTTTCTGATCATCATCATTTTAGCGAAAGTGAAATTATAAACTTTAAAAATATAGCAAGGGACAAAGTTATAATTACAACCGAAAAAGATTTTGTACGTTTGAATTCAGAAATCTTAGCAAAACAATTATATTATTTACCTATCAAAAGTAAGTTCATTGATAATCATGAAGCTTTTGATGAATCTATTTTAAACTATTTGGGTGCTTGTTCAAGAAACCGTTAATTTTATAAAGGGCAAAATAAATTTCACTCCAGAATATGGTGTGATTTTGGGTTCTGGATTAGGGAGTTTTACGGATGATATTACAATTGAATTCACTTTGCAGTATGCGGATTGTGTTGGCATGTCAACCATTCCCGAGGTTATAGTTGCTCGATACATGGATTTGGAAACTTTTGGTATTTCAGTAATTACAGATATGGGTAGTGAAGAATATTTAGCATCTATAACTCATGATGAAGTTTTAAAAGCTGCTAACGAAGCAGAACCTAAATTGAGACAATTAATCAAAGAATTAATTCTTCAATACTAATTGATTGTGTTTTTTAGGCTTATTTTCCATAAATAAAATCAAGTCAATTATTCTGGAAGAATATCCAATTTCGTTATCATACCAACCCACTACTTTAACCATTTTATCAATAACTGAGGTTAGTTGCGAGTCAAATAGGCAAGAATTCGTATTGCCAATAATATCTACAGATACAATTGGATCTTCAGTATAGGCTAGAATTCCTTTGAGATAGGTTTCAGAGGCTTTTTTGAAAGCAGTGTTGATTTGTTCAATGGTTACCGCTTTTTTTACATAGCATGTAATATCCGTCAAAGAACCATCAGGAACAGGAACTCGAATGCCACTTCCACCTATTTTACCATCCATTTCAGGAAAAATTTTAGTCAATGCTTTTGCTGCTCCTGTAGTTGTGGGAACAATAGATTGACTTGCACCACGAGATCTTCTTAAGTCTTTGTGTGGTTGGTCATGCAAACTTTGATCAGTAGTATAAGAATGAACCGTTGTTATGTAGGCTTGTTCAATGCCACAAAGTTCATTAATTACTTTAATCATAGGTGCAGCATTATTTGTAGTGCAACTAGCATTAGAAACTATGGTTTCAGTTCTGTCCAATATATTTTCATTTACGCCAAGTACTACAGTTTTTATTTCTGAAACTTCTGAAGGAGCTGATAGAATAACTTTTTTTGCACCAGCCAAAATATGTTTGTTTATGTCTTTAAAAGTGGTAAACTTTCCTGTACTTTCAACTACAAAATCAATGTTTTTCCATTGCAGTTTGCTTATTTCTTTTTCATGAAAAAAGGGAAATGGTTTACCATCAATACTAATTGAAGTATCGTCATAAGTAACAGTATTAGACAAAACACCGTGAATACTATCGTATTTTATTAAATGCGCCATAGTACGATTATCGGCAACGTCATTAATAGCAACTACTTCAATAGATGGATGGTTTAAAAGTAATCGGAATAAGTTGCGGCCAATTCTTCCAAACCCATTAATGGCTATTCTTGTCATAAATTATAAAGTGATAAATTTAGTTCTAATAGTGGGGAAGTCTTTAGATATTTCTACTATACAACTTGTAACTATAGTATATGTTTTTCAGCATGATATGATGAACGAACTAAAGCTCCACTTTCAATATGACGAAACCCCATTTCCTTGCCAATTTTTTCATATTTTTCGAATTGCTCGGGAGTAATATATTCTTTAACGGGCAAATGTTTTTTACTTGGTTGTAAGTATTGACCAATGGTTACAATATCTACATAATTATCTCTCAAATCTTGCATGGTTTGAATAACTTCCTCCTCAGTTTCACCAAGGCCAAGCATAATTCCTGATTTTGTTCTTTTTACTCCTTGTTCTTTCAAGTATTTTAATACTGCTAAACTTCTGTCATATTTAGCTTGTATTCGAACTTCACGAGTTAAACGGCGGACAGTTTCAATATTGTGTGATACTACTTC
>NZ_JBMOGV010000019.1:0-26011 GCF_049318185.1 Flavobacterium sp.
CAAAAGCATTTTGCCTAACTGTCCTCCGCCAAGAATACCCAGTTTGAAATCGGATGAGAAATAATTCATTCGCTGTAGTTGAAGTTCTTGGTACAAAGATACTTCTTCAAATGATAATTGACAATTGATAATCAATAATTTTAAGTATAGATTTTCTTAAAATATCATTTATTGCAATACAATAACCTAGGCTAGAATGTTCAAATTTTTTGAATTATAGGTATTTGTTACTCATTAATTTTTGCGATAATCAATCCACCTTTCAAATTGTATATTAGGTTCCGTATTTATTTGTAATAAAATTATCTTCTAATAATAACTTTTTTACTGATACTGCCATTAACGGTATTAATTTTAAAACTATACATTCCAATGGAAAGGCTTTCTACATTAATAGTAAAATTATTGCTGGTTAAAGGATTTCTATAAGTACCAATTAGTTTGCCATCAATGGTGTAAATGGTAATATCATTGATAGTTGAAGTTGAATTTATACTAACTGTTTCTGTACTAGGGTTTGGATAAACTATAACTTCATTACTATGGTTAAATGAATTAGTACTTAATAAAACATCATTATAACAGAATGGAGGAACGCTGTTTTGAGTGTTAATTAAGTTGCTAATTTTATTTCCGGCAAATCCGATATTGTTAGTATGATCATAAAAAGTTAAATCTAAAGTTGGATTGCTGACACCAAACCAATCTTGGAGAATTGTACTAAATACTCTTCTGTAATCGTGTTGTACCGTTTGTATCTGAAAATTATTTCCAGCAATGGCTTCGCTCAAATCAATATTTGTACCAGATATTCCAGCATTTAATGAACTTCCAAAAACAAACATTGGAGCAATCTCGCCATGATCTGTTCCAAGATTACCATTTTCGCCTGCTTTTCTTCCAAATTCTGAAAAAGTTACTGCAAGCACATCATCTCCAATATTTTGATTGTTTAAATCGGTTATGAAATTAGTTACAGCTTCAGAAACTTGGGTTAACAAATCGGCATGGCTTCCAGTATGTGTTGTTGTATTTGATGCCACTTGTAAATTGTGAGTATCAAAACCGCTAATTTTTACTAAATATACTTTGGTTTCTAAACCACCAGAAATAAACTTGGCAACTGTCTTTAATTGATTTGACAAACTAGTATTTGGATAGGTTACAGAATTTGAACCTGAATTAAATGCAGCCGAAATAGTTTGAGCATAGGTATTTGTTGAAGTGTCATTATTTAAAATATATTGAATTAAATCGCCATATTCAGAATTTGGTATTGTTGTTGGTGCAATACCGCCTAAACCATTTACTATAGAATAAAATCCTGAGGGATCTTGACCGTTAATATTCAATGACATTCCGTGTTCTATTTCGCCGTGAAATCCTAATGAGTTTTCACTGCTTCCTAATTGAATTCCAAGAGGGAAATTGGCAGTTAAAAAATTGGCAAAATAATTTTCTAAAAAACGACCAACCCAACCACTTCCCAAAACGTTATTTGCCGGAGTTCCATCACCACCTGTTAGCCACAAATCAGTTGATTTAAAATGCGATTTATCTTGTATTGGGTAACCAACACCTTGTATTAAACGCATTAAACCGTTGTCATATAAATTTTTAAAACCCGACAAAGCGGGATGAAGTCCAACTTGGTTTTCAAGCGGAAGAGTAGAGTCTAAATTAATTATTCCGTTACTTCCTCCTATGTTATTTAATTTTATGTTTGGTCGCAAAGCGGCATAAGTGTCGTATTGATTAATAGGCACAACAGTATTCAATCCGTCATTAGCACCAGAAAGTTGAATTAACACAATTTTTTTAGCATTTACATTAGGACACGTTTTCAATCCAGCTGAATTGAACAATGCAAAAACCTCAGTCGGTAAAAGACTTAATGCACTTGCTGTTGAAGTTAATTTTATAAAGTTTCTTCTTTTCATCCTACTTATTGTTAAAACACTTGAGACTCTGGCGCACTTAATATTTTGGTTAGTAATAATTTCAAACGTGGCTCTACAACACTATTGTTATTTGATGTGATAAAAGTATCCCAAGCATTTGTCCAATAATAGTCTGCTAATCCTTGAAGTAAAAAAGAATTCATAAAATAGTTTATTCTGTCAACATCAGGGTCTTGTCCAAATAGGGAATTACATAATTCAGTTGTTAAAACAAAAGGATTAGAGGCATTCGAAATTAACCCGCCATTTTTGATTACATCTGAAATATAAATTTTTCCAGCTATATTATTATTTCCACTAATTCTGTTAAAGCCATCTAATAATGATTCTCCCAGCCGATATCTTGCAATTAGAGTAGAAGATGAAATCCAATTTTTATCATAAGACGGTTCTTGATAATAAGCAAGATGACCAGCCACACTATCGGGACCAAATAAAGGCATGTTGCTTCCTAAAAAAAAGGTGTCATGAACAAAATTTCTATAAAAAGTATTGTAAAATAATGTTGCATTTATTGTCGGATCTGGAATCGTTGCTTGTAAATAGGTGCAGATTTCTGATATTTGCTGCAAAGGAGATTTAATTATTGCTCCAATAGTTTCATCAATCGCGCTAGAATCATCCAAATCATAAAAATGTTGACTCTCTAATAACCTTCTCAAAACCGGAAGTATCTCGTAGCCGTTAGCATATAAATCTTGAGCAAGAGGTATAATAATATCTGTTTCTACTTCTGAAGTTATGGCTCCTTTCACAAAATAGATATACATTTTTCTACATATGTTTTTAGCGGTAGCCATTTGATTAAAAACCATTTCCACATAGGTGTCGAGCTCAATATCCATTGAAGCTGCATCAGCGGCTCCATTTATTATGGCATTTGAAAATGCTGCACTAAAATTTTTTGTTCCGGTATTATGTTGTCCAAAACTATTTTGTCCTTTTGGTATTCCTGTTGTTGCATCAATAATTGTTCGGTCAGCTTTTCGTTGAAATCCTGTTAAAACTTTAGCTGTTTGAACAATATCAGCTTCGGTGTAGTTTGTGTAATTTCCCGGAGCTATTTGCTCTCCTTTTCCAATTGTAAATAACTCTAAAAATTCACGAGCGTAATTTTCATTGGGTGAATTTGCATTATTTTCGTTGTTATTTAAATACAGAAGCATCGAATTACAGAGGGTCATTTTCTTTGCTAAAGTTTTGTAATTTCCATAGGAGTAGAATAAAAGCAACCTGATATAATCATAAAAATCAGTTGAAGTACCAGTAGAATTTCCTTTTTCAACTGTAAAACGGGTAGAAAGAAAATGAGATAGTTTGTATTTTAATGTTGCATCGTTTATAGCATTGTACCACCACCAACCTGAAACAATTATATTTTTTCTTTGTTGTCCATTAAACGTTGACGATAAAGCAGTAGACTCTGTCCAATAACCATCTCCATTGGGATCATTTGGCAAATCCAGTATTAATGGGTTGTTTATTGTCAATAAATCTAGGGCTTGTTGTGGTGTTAATGCGGAAAATTGACTAATTAAAGTTTTGGTATATTTAAAAGTGGCACGTCTCAATAAATGCTTTGCATTTTTGTTTCCAAGAATAGCTGTGTTTTGATTTAGTGATGCCATGTTTAAATAGTTTTATTTATAAGCTTATATCTTTTAAAACTTAAACAAATATAATTGTAATTTTATAAAAAAGTCTAAATACTTGGCACTAAATAGTTATTACTTCTTTAAATTTGCACCTTATTTTAAATATCACTATGATATATCTTCACGATAAAACTTTTGAGCCCTTTATTTCTTCTGATGAAATAGACTTTGCCATAGCAAATATGGCTAAACAAATGGATGATGATTTTTTTGATGATGTGCCCGTTTTTATTGGTGTTTTGAACGGTGCTTTTATGGTTCTCAGCGATTTAATGAAGAAGTATAGGGGCATGTGTGAAGTAAGTTTTGTAAAAATGGCTTCCTATGAAGGAACTCAATCTACAAATGAAGTAAAACAATTAATTGGGCTAAATCAAGATTTAGAGGGAAGAACAGTCGTTATTGTTGAAGATATAGTGGATACTGGAAATACAGTAGAAATATTAAAAGACATATTTAAAGAAAAAAAAGTTAAACATTTAAAAATTGCGACACTTTTTTTCAAACCTGAAGCTTATAAAAAAGATATTAAAATAGATTACGTTGGGATCAGGATTCCAAATAAATTCATAGTTGGTTATGGCTTAGATTACGATGGTTTAGGAAGAAACTTGCCAGATGTATATCAATTAGCTCAATAACGTATAAACTCTAAACTCATAAATTCATAAACTTTTTTTAAAATGATTAACATCGTTCTTTTCGGAAAACCGGGTGCAGGAAAAGGCACACAGGCTGAATTTTTAAAAGGAAAATACAATTTAACACACTTATCAACGGGAGATATTTTTAGGTATAATATCAAAAATGACACAGAATTAGGAAAACTAGCTAAAACCTTTATGGATAATGGAGATTTAGTGCCTGACGAAGTAACCATTAAAATGCTCGAAAGTGAAGTAAATAATAATCCACAATCTGCAGGCTTTTTATTTGATGGTTTCCCAAGAACATTGGCTCAAGCCGATGCTTTAGATAAATTTTTAGTTTCAAAAGAACAAGCTATAACAGCTACTATAGCTTTGGAAGCAGATGATGAAATTTTAGTGCAACGATTACTAGAAAGAGGAAAAACTTCGGGCAGACCAGATGATCAAGATGAAGAAAAAATCCGAAATAGATACCAAGAATATAACGAAAAAACAGCACCTTTGATGGATTATTATAATGATCAAGGAAAATTTTGTGCTGTTGATGGAATAGGTTCTATTGAAGAAGTTACTCAACGATTAAGCAAAGTAATAGACAGTTTATAGTTTTCGGTTTCAGGTAACAACTTGAAACTTGAAACCTAAAACTTGAAACCAAAACAAATGGAAATACTAATCATTCTTTTTTTAATTCTTTTAAACGGCGTTTTTTCAATGTCTGAAATTGCACTGATTTCGGCACGCAAAAATCGTTTAGAAACGGCAGCAAAAAAGGGAAATACCAATGCCAAAGTTGCTTTAGATTTAGCCAATTCTCCCAATAAATTTCTGTCTACTGTTCAAATTGG
The DNA here is from genome assembly GCF_049318185.1 of Flavobacterium sp. Lineage (GTDB taxonomy): Bacteria > Bacteroidota > Bacteroidia > Flavobacteriales > Flavobacteriaceae > Flavobacterium. The sequence continues at coordinate 5,115 of NZ_JBMOGV010000019.1, forward strand.
AATAACCCTAATTGGAATTCTTACTGGAATTTACTCAGGCGAAAAAATCACTCATGATGTGCAAGGATTTGTTGCAGGTTTTCAAACTTTGAAACCTTATGCAGATAGTATTGGTGTTGGAATTGTAGTAGTGATATTGACATTTTTCTCATTAGTTTTTGGCGAATTGTTACCAAAAAGAATTGGTTTAAATTATCCTGAAGCTATTGCAAAAGCGGTTGCCGTTCCTATGAAAATGGTTTCAATTGTTACGATGCCATTCATTTGGTTACTAACAAAATCTACTGATGGAATATTGAAAATTCTAAAAATAAAACCAACAGCCGATGGAAAAGTAACAGAAGAAGAAATCAAAGCCATCATAAAAGAGGGCACAGAAGGTGGCGAAGTTCAAGAAATAGAACAAGATATTTTAGAACGCGTTTTTCACATTGGTGACCGAAAAGTCAATTCGTTGATGACACACAGAAAGTCGATTGTTTATCTTTCTCTTGAAGATACCATGGAGGAAATAAAGGCCAAAGTCTTAGATGAATTGCATTCGGTTTATCCCGTTTGTAAAGAAAATTTAGACGATGTTGGGGGGATAGTTTTATTGAAAGATTTGTTTGCAGGATTTGAAAAAGGACCTTTCAGTTTAAAAACTATAACTAAAGAACCAGTTTATTTAATTGAACATACTTCAGCTTATAAAGCCCTTGAAAATTTCAAAAAATCAAAAGTACATTATGCATTAGTAACCGATGAATATGGGGTTTTTCAAGGCATAATAACATTAAATGATATATTGGAAGCTCTTGTTGGCGATGCTTCTGATTTTGATGAAGACGAATACCAATTGATGTCAAGAGAAGATGGAACTTGGCTAGTTGACGGATTATATTCGTTGCACGATTTCTTGACTTATTTTGATATGGACGAACTCACCAATGATTATGAAGTAACCACAGTAAGCGGATTAATCATGACCGAAATGGGTAAAATTCCAACTACAGGAGAAAAACTCATTTGGAATAAATTTGAATTAGAAGTCATCGATATGGATGGGATAAAGATTGATAAAGTAATTGTGAAAGCGATAAAGGAATAGTTATCTGTCATCGGTTTTCAGTTTTAATACAGCTAAGTTATTGAAAACAGAAAACAGAAAACGGAAAACAGAAAACAGGAATTATGACAGAAGGTAACTTTGTAGACTACGTAAAAATATATGTTTCATCCGGAAAAGGAGGAAAAGGTTCTACGCATTTACATAGAGAAAAATTTATTGAAAAAGGTGGACCCGATGGTGGTGACGGTGGTCGAGGTGGACACATTATTTTGAAAGGAAATAAAGGATTATGGACATTATTTCACCTTAAGTTCGCTCGTCACGTTAAAGCTGGTCATGGTGGTGATGGTGGAAGCTCACGAAGTACCGGTCATGATGGCGAAGATAAAGTTATCGAAGTGCCACTAGGAACAGTTGTTCGCGATAAAGAAACCGAAGAAATTCTTTTTGAAATTACAGAACATGGCGAGGAAAGAATATTGTTGAAAGGTGGAAAAGGTGGTTTAGGAAACTGGAACTTTAGAAGTGCTACCAATCAAACACCTCGTTATGCACAACCAGGTATGCCTTCGGAAGAAATGGATGTAATTCTTGAATTAAAAGTCCTTGCTGATGTAGGTTTAGTAGGTTTTCCAAATGCCGGAAAATCAACGTTGCTATCAGTTCTAACATCTGCTAAACCCAAAATTGCCGATTATCCATTTACTACCTTGAAACCCAATTTAGGTATTGTTGCTTACAGAGATTTTCAATCCTTTGTTATTGCGGATATCCCTGGAATTATTGAAGGTGCTGCTGAAGGAAAAGGACTTGGACATTACTTCTTGCGTCACATTGAGCGCAACTCAACGTTACTCTTTTTAGTGCCAGCCGATGCCGATGATATCAAAAAAGAATACGAAATTTTGCTCGATGAACTACGTCGTTACAATCCAGAAATGCTCGACAAAGATAGACTGATAGTGGTCTCAAAATGTGATATGCTTGATGATGAACTAAAAGCTGAATTGAAAAAAGAACTAGACAAAGCCTTCAAAGGAACGCCATATTTGTTCATTTCCTCAATAGCCAATCAAGGATTAACCGAGCTCAAAGACAAATTGTGGCAAATGTTAAACATTGATGCCGAAGAACCCGAGAACAGTCATGGTATATAAAGTTAAAACTTAAATAATTGTCTAAAGAATTTTTTAAATAAAGTTAAAATTTACGCTAACGATGTAGTTTTCATAAAGCTTTGTCAATCAAATACACAAAAAAAAGTATATTCGCATCACCAAAAAATAAATTAGTATACTATGAAGAAAATTATTTTATCCTTAATCACAGTTATTATGCTTATGCCTATGAGCATGAAAGCTGACGAAGGAATGTGGTTCTTAATGTTTATCGAAAGATTAAACCACCGCGACATGCAAAAAATGGGCTTGCAACTAACAGCCGAAGAAATCTATAGCATCAACCACCACAGTTTAAAAGATGCTATAGTGCAATTTAATGGTGGATGTACTGCTGAAATTATTTCTAAAGATGGTTTGGTATTAACTAATCATCACTGTGGCTATGACGGAATTGCAGAATTATCAACTCCACAAGACAACTTGTTAAAGAATGGATTTTGGGCAAAAAACAGAGCCGATGAAAGAAAACCATCAAGTTTATTTGTGCGTTTCTTTGTCCGCATGGATGATTGTTCCAAAAGAATATTGTCAGTTGTAAATCCATCTATGACCGAAGCCGATAGAGAAAAAGCTATCAATGCTGAGATTGCCAAAATTGAAAAAGAAAACAACGAAGGCGGAAAATATACCGTTTCAGTTCGTTCATTTTTCCAAGGAAATGAGTTTTATTATTTTGTCTATCAAGATTATAAAGATGTAAGATTAGTGGGAGTTCCACCAGAAAGTTTAGGAAAATTTGGGGGCGATACTGACAATTGGGAATGGCCACGTCAAACCGCAGATTTCTCAATGTTTAGAGTATATGCTGATAAAGATGGCAATCCTGCAGACTATTCAACTAGTAATGTGCCTTTACAACCAAAACATTACTTACCAGTAAATCTAGGTGGTGTAAAAGAAAACGATTTTGCTATGATTTTGGGCTATCCAGGAAGAACCAACCGTTGGATGCCAGCAGGAGGAATTGAGCAGAACGTAAAATTTGCTTATCCTGCATGGGTTGAAGGCGCCAAAACAGGTATGGATAACATGAAAAAATATATGGACATGAGCGATGCACTTCGTTTAGTTTATGCCTCTAAATATGCTTCTACTGCCAATTATTGGAAAAACCGTCAAGGAATGATAGATGCTTTAAGCAAATTTGGAACTGCAAAAACTAAAGCAGTTCAAGAAACTAAGTTTGATAAATGGGCAAACAAGTCGGCTAACAAAGCTAAATATGGAAATGTAATTGCTACTATCAATAAGTTTTATGCTTTGACAAACGAAAAAGCAAGACATGATAACTACATGCAACAATTATTCAGAACGACTGCTTTTGGAACCATTAGTAGAACATTAGGAAAACAATTAGATACTTATGTAAAAGCAGACGCTGTAAAGCGTAATCAATTGGCTCCTGCAATCATTGAAATGGCAGAAGAAATGTATAAAGAATTATACATTCTGGCTGAGAAAGATTTATTAGCAGCACAATTACATTTGTATGCAACAAAATCATCGGGTTATAAAATTGCTCCATTGGTTGAGAAGATAGGTGCAGCTATTAACAATGACTTTACTAAATATGTAAATGCTGCTGTAGATTTAAGTATTTTTTCTTCTGTTGACAAAATCAAAGCATTCCTAGAAGTGCCAAGTCAAGGTATGCTAGATAATGATCCAATTTATGCTTTGTCAAATGATTTATTAACTCATTTTGCTACAAAATCAGATGAAATAGCAAAAGCTCAAAATGATTACAGTGCTTCTTTCCGATTGTTAGTGGAAGGTTTGAGAGAATCAAAAATTGGTACCATCAAATACCCGGATGCGAATTCTACATTGCGTTTAACGTATGGAAAAGTACGTGCTTTGCCTGCAGACAAAAGAAATCCAGTAGCCATAAACAATTATACAACCTTGACTAGTCAAGTTAAAAAGTATAAAAAAGGCGATGAAGAATTTGATTTACCTATACGTGTTTTAGAAATGGAAAAAAACAAAGACTATGGTCGTTATGCAGACAAAGATGGTACACTTCACGTAAATTTCTTAACGGATAATGATATCACAGGAGGAAACTCTGGTTCACCAGTATTAAATGGAAAAGGAGAACTAATTGGTCTTGCTTTTGATGGAAATATCGAGGCAATGGCTGGTGATGTAATTTTTGATAACAAACTACAAAGAACTATAAATGTTGATATTCGCTATGTACTTTGGGTAATTGAGAATTTATCAGGTGCCAAACATATAGTTGATGAAATGACATTAGTAAAATAATTTTCACTTGTTTTTATTTAAAATAGCGTCCTGAATTTCGGGACGCTATTTTTATTAGTATTACTTAGATTGTCTATGAAATTAATACAATTAATAGCTATCTTTGTTTTTCATAATTTAAGAAAATGCTAATGAAATGGATAATCAAAATCATATTCTTACTTCCTTTTATGGTCTTTTCCCAAAGTAATTTTGAGAGAGCAGAAAAGCTATTTTCTCAACAAAAATATAGTTTAGCTAAACCTATTTTTGAAAATATTTTAAAAGAGAACCCCAATCATCCTAAAACTTTAGAATACTTAGGTGATATTGAAGGGGCTAATAAATCTTGGGATAATGCCATGATGTATTATGGAAAATTGAAGCAGCTATATCCAAAACAAGCTGATTTTTATTATAAATATGGTGGTTGTCTTGGGATGAAAGCAAAAGAAGCTAACAAATTTGCTGCATTAGGAATGATTGGCGAAGTAAAAGCATCTTTTGAAAAAGCCATAGCACTAAATCCAAAACATATAGAGGCTCGATGGGCATTAATAGAGATATATCTTCAATTGCCAGGAATTGTTGGCGGAAGTGAACGAAAAGCCAATAGCTATGCTAATGAATTGATGAAAATTTCTTTAGTTGATGGTTATCTTGCTAAAGGACACATAGCTGAATATTTCGATAGATACCAAGAAGCTGAAAAAAATTATAAAAAAGCAATTGAAGTTGGTGGATCTAAAAATACTTACCAAAAATTAGCCAATCTCTACAGAAACAAATTAAATCAACCTGAAAAAGCAAAACAGTTGTTGGAACTTTATCAGGAAAAAATCAAATCATAATTAAATGCGTACACATTTTATAGCCATTGGCGGCGCAGCTATGCACAATTTAGCCTTAGCTTTACATAGTAAAGGATATCAAGTTACAGGAAGCGATGATGCTATCTTTGAACCATCTAAATCAAGATTAGAAAAAAAAGGATTATTGCCAATAGAAATGGGTTGGTTTCCCGATAAAATCACTTCAGATATTGAAGCCATAATTTTGGGAATGCATGCAAAAGCAGACAATCCAGAATTATTAAAAGCTAAAGCATTAGGCCTAAAGATATACTCTTATCCAGAATTTTTATACGAACAATCCAAAAACAAAACACGAGTTGTGATTGGTGGTTCTCATGGGAAAACAACTATTACTTCCATGATTTTGCACGTGATGCATTTTCATAACATCGAAGTTGATTATATGGTAGGTGCGCAATTGGAAGGTTTTGATACCATGGTTCATTTAACCGAAGATAATGATTTTATTGTTCTAGAAGGAGATGAATATTTATCTTCTCCAATCGATAGGCGACCAAAATTTCATTTATATAAACCCAATATAGCATTGCTTTCAGGAATTGCTTGGGATCATATTAATGTGTTTCCAACGTTTGAAAATTACGTAGAACAATTTGAAATATTCGTCAACCAAATTACAAAAGGAGGAATTCTAGTGTATAACGAAGAAGACGAAACGGTTAAAAAAGTAGCCGAGGAAACTACCAATACCATCAGAAGATTACCCTATACAACGCCAACTTACACTGTTGAAGACGGAACAACTTTATTAGACACGCCAGAAGGACCAATGCCTATTGAAGTTTTTGGAGCACATAATCTTAATAATTTGGCCGGAGCCAAATGGATTTGTCAAAACATGGGTGTTGACGAAGCCGATTTCTATGAAGCCATTGCCAGTTTTAAAGGAGCATCCAAAAGATTAGAAAAAATAGCCGAAGGCAAAGGCAAAGTGGCGTATAAAGATTTCGCACACTCGCCAAGTAAAGTTTCCGCAACGACCAAAGCTGTTAAAGTGCAATATCCAAATAGAAAATTAGTAGCTTGTTTGGAACTACACACCTATAGCAGTTTGAATGCCGAATTTCTAAAAGAATACGAAGGTGCACTTGACGCTGCTGATGTTGCTGTTGTTTTTTATTCGCCCGATGCAGTGAAAATAAAACAATTGGAAGAAGTAACCTATGACCAAATCGCACAATCTTTCAAGCGCGATGATTTGATTATTTATACCAATCCAAAGGATTTCAAAGACTTTTTATTTTCTTATGATTTGACTAATTCAGCATTGCTTTTGATGAGTTCAGGAAATTATGGTGGATTGAATTTTGATGAGGTGAAGAGTTTGATTGAGTAAAAATTCTATTTTGGAACAAAATTTCTCCATAAAAAACTGGGCAGAAGACGATAAGCCACGCGAAAAGCTCATGCTTAAAGGCAAAGCAGCTCTGAGTGATGCTGAGTTGGTGGCTATTCTCATTGGTTCCGGAAGTAGAAATGAAAGCGCGGTAAGTTTAAGCAAAAGAATTCTCGCTAGCGTAGATAACAATTTGAATGCTTTAGGAAAATTATCGTTGAAACAGTTAATGGAGTTCAAAGGAATAGGAGAGGCAAAGGCCATTTCCATTGCTGCAGCATTAGAATTAGGAAGACGTCGAAGAGCAGAAGAAACTTTGGAACTAAAGAAAATAACCTCCAGCAAAGCCGTTTTCGAAATCATGCAACCCATTATTGGCGAATTGCCACATGAAGAGTTTTGGGTGTTGTATCTTAATAATTCTAATAAAGTTATTTATAAATCACAATTGTCAAAAGGAGGCATAACTGGAACTGTAGTTGATGTTCGTTTAATTTTTAAAACAGCTTTGGAAAACAATGCCACTTCCATAATTCTAACACACAATCATCCATCTGGAAAATTACAAGCCAGTGATGCTGATGTAGCCATTACCAAAAAACTAAAATTGGCAGGTGAGCAGCTTGATATTAAAGTTTTAGACCACATTATTATCACCGAAACGGATTATTATAGCTTTCAAGACGAAGGGATTTTTTAAAATGAAAAACATCACCGATATTTTTTTTGACCTTGATCATACGCTTTGGGATTTTGACAAGAATTCCATTTTGGCATTTGATAAAATATTTAGAGCAAATCATCCGTCTATTGATGTGCATCAATTTATAGAAGTTTATGCGCCAATTAATCAAGCCTGTTGGAAGTTGTATCAGGTGGATAAAATGACTCATGAAGAGTTACGTTATCAAAGATTAAAACAATCTTTTGATGCTTTGGTCTATAATATATCAGATGATAGAATAGATAAAATAGCTATAGATTATATTGAATTTTTGCCCGATAATAATCAGCTTTTTGACGGTGCTATAGAAGTTTTAGATTATTTATATCCAAAATATAAGTTGCATATTATTACTAATGGTTTTGCTGAAGTACAACAAAGAAAAATACATCATTCAGGACTGCAAAAATATTTTCAAACCATTACCAACTCGGAAATGGCGGGCGTTAAAAAACCACACCCAAACATATTTGAATTTGCGTTATCTTTGGCTAATACTAATAAAGAAAACGCTATAATGATAGGCGATTGTATTGATGCTGATGTTCGTGGTGCTATGGCTTTTGGAATGCAAGCTGTTTTATTTGATGAAAACGAAATTCATTCTTCAGAAGAAGAAATTATTGTAATTAAACATTTATTAGAATTAAAAAAAATATTGTGATGAAGAATCTATTTTTATTGTTTGTTTTATTGATGTCAGTAACTGCTTTTTCGCAAAGTATAAATGACTATCAATATGTTATTGTTCCAATAAAATATGATTTTCTTAAAGAGAATGATAAATATAGACTGAATACTTTAACTAAATTATTATTTCAAAAATATGGGTTCAAATCCTATTTGAGTTCTGAAGCGATACCAAAAGAAGTAGAGAATTCTAGATGTGATATGCTTTATGCTACAGTGACAGAGGAAAGTAACTTTATGGTTACTAAATTAAAGATTTTAGTTAAAGATTGCAGAGAAAAAATAATTTACGAAACAGATTTTGGAAAAAGTCGAAATAAAGATTTTGCCGCTGCCTATAATGAAGCATTACGAGAAGCTGGAAAATCATTTGATAAATTGAATTATAAGTATACTGGCAAAAATAATTCTTCTATTGCAACAGAATCAATCAAAACAATTATAACTGAAACAAATTCTGAAACTTACTATTTTGCACAACCTATTGCTAACGGTTTCCAAGTTATTGATAATGAGCCTAAAGTTATTATGAAATTATATAACACCTCCCTAAAGAATGTATTCCTAGCTATTAGAGGTGCTATTAATGGTGTTTTAATTTCAAAAGAAAATCAGTGGGTTTTTGAATATTACGAAAATGGTATAATAGTTTCAGAGCTATTAAATTTGAAATTTTAATAGCCATATTTATCTTTCCATCTATTTTTTAAGAAGGTGCGTATTTCGTTTTCCCGAGCATTATTTCCAGGTTTATAAAAGGCAGTATTTTTAATTTCGTCTGGAAGATATTCTTGTTCTGAAAAATTATTAGCATAATTATGGGAATATTGGTACTCTTCACCATAACCTAATTCTTTCATAAGTTTAGTAGGAGCATTACGCAAATGGATAGGCACTGATAAATCACCTGATTGTTTTACTAAAGCTTGTGCTTCTCCAATTGCCATATAACTTGCATTGCTTTTAGGAGATGTTGCTAAATAAACCGCACATTGGCTTAATAGTATTCTGCTTTCTGGATAACCAATAATGGTAACCGCTTGAAAAGTGTTATTAGCCATAATAAATGCTGTTGGATTAGCATTTCCAATATCTTCACTAGACAAAATTAACATACGTCTTGCGATGAATTTTACATCTTCACCACCTTCAATCATTCTTGCCAACCAATACACCGCCCCATTTGGGTCGCTGCCACGAATGGATTTTATAAATGCCGAAACAATATCATAATGTTGTTCCCCCGTTTTGTCATAAAGTACTGTGTTTTGCTGAACCAATTCTAAAACTTTTTGATTGGTAATCACAATTTGGGCTTCAGGGCTTGCATTTACAACGAGTTCAAAAATATTTAAGAGTTTGCGTCCATCGCCACCTGAAAGTCGCAGTAAGGCTTCGGTTTCCTTTAGTTTTATTTTTTTTGACGAAATGATCTTGTCTTCCTTAATCGCTCGTTGTAACAAAGCCAATAAATCTTCTTTTGAAAACGGATTTAAAATATACACCTGACAACGTGACAAGAGCGCTGGAATAACTTCAAAACTAGGATTTTCGGTAGTAGCGCCTATCAATGTAATCCAACCTTTTTCTACCGCTGCCAAAAGTGAATCTTGTTGCGATTTGCTGAAACGATGTATCTCATCGATAAAAAGAATTGGATTTTTGGCCGTGAATAAACCTCCACTTTGTTTCGCTTTTTCTATCACATCGCGAATGTCCTTTACACCACTATTTATAGCACTCAATTCATAAAATGGGCGATTACTTTGTTTGGCAATAATTTGAGCTAAAGTTGTTTTCCCCGTGCCAGGCGAACCCCAAAAAATAATAGACGGAATCACACCACGCGCTATTTGTTGCGATAATGAACCATTGTTTCCCACCAAATGCAATTGGCTAATATAATCTTCCAGTCGTTGCGGTCTGATGCGTTCTGCTAAAGGTGCTCCCATGTTGTAAAAGTAAAGATTTCTGCCAAAATAGCATTAAATAATATTTGGCTTTATCTTTGAATTCTAATGAAAAGTTTTTTAAAGTAATATAATGAACGATTATCATCATTTTAAGTTTACACCATCGGTTTGGATAGTGCCTTCATTGTTGCTTATTCTAATATGGTCCGTATTCTTTTTTGAAAACAATTTTACTATTGATTTGACTTCACATGGTATTTTACCAAGAAGTTTTTCTGGATTGCAAGGCATTTTTTTTAGTCCTTTTCTACACGGAGATTTAAATCATATTGCTAATAATTCCTTCCCACTTTTTATACTAACTGTAGCTTTAATTTATTTTTATCGCGATATTTCACTAAAGATTTTGTGTTACGGGATTTTAGTATCTGGATTAATTACATGGGTTATTGGTAGAAATTCATTTCATATTGGTGCTAGTAGTTTGATATATGTATTAGTCTCCTTTATTTTCTTCAAAGGTATGATGACACAATATTATAGATTGATGGCTTTATCATTAACCGTAGTTATGATTTATGGTGGAATGATTTGGTATGTTTTTCCTCAGGTTGATAACCATATATCTTGGGAAGGACATTTATCAGGATTGATAACAGGATTTGCTTTTGCTGCCTATTTTAAAACACCTGATTATAAAAAAGCAATTCAATACCCATGGGAAAGACCCGATTTCAATCCAGAAGAAGATGCTTTCATGAAACATTTTGATGAAACCGGTAACTTTGTTACTATACCTGTAGAGGAGGAAGAGGTTGAAAATTCTTCGACTGGGATAAATTATATTTATGATTTTAAAGAGAAAAAAGAAATTGAATAATTTTCAAATCTTTAAATTAACTTCTTTGACGAACAGTTTCATATAGAAAAGCGCCACACGCTACAGATACATTAAGCGAACCAATAGTTCCAAACATAGGTAACTTAGCTTTTTCATCCACAATTTTCAAAACTGAAGGATTAATCCCCCTGTCTTCACTTCCCATGATTATAGCAACTGGTTCATTAAGGGAAATATCATAAATATTTTGATCTGTTTTTTCAGTGGCAGCGATGGTTTTAATTCCGCTTCCTTGAAGATAAAAGATAGCATCTTTTATATGGTCTACTTTACAGATGGGTACATTGAAAACTGCACCGGCAGATGTTTTAACGGTATCTCCATTTACAGGTGCTGAACCTGTTTTTTGAACAATAATTCCGTCAACACCAGTACATTCAGCCGTTCTAATGATGGCACCAAAATTACGGGCGTCACTTAATTGGTCTAGGATTAGGAATAATGGTGTTTTTCCACTCGCTACTACGCTATCAACCAAATTTTCAAGATTTACAAAAGAAATAGGAGCAATGGTTGCCACCGCACCTTGGTGATTATTGGGAGTTAATCGATTTAGTTTTTCAACAGGAACATAGGAAAAATTGACGCTATTTTTTTTCATTGCTTTCATCAGTTCCTGCATCAATTCGCTTTGCGTATCGCTTTGAATAAATACTTTGTCAATTTCTTTTCCTGCGTTTATAGCTTCTATAATTGCTCTAATTCCAAAGATTTGGTTTTCTTTTTCCATAGTGCAAAGATATAAAAAAACCACCAGTGAAAACTGGTGGTTTAGTATTTTGAAAAATATTATAAATAGAGTGGTGGCCAGCTAGTGCCATCAGTTCTGGTTAATGTTGTGTCACCATATTCACCATAATCATTTTCCCAATGAAATGACATCTGGTTACCATTTATAACTAGATTGCTAAATGTAAAAATTTCACCATATTGATCAACCCCTGTGTATGAAATTTTATTGCAAATATCAGTTAATGTTACTCCTGTAGCCGCATTTCCTGGTCCGTAAAGTCCTATCCATCCACCAAAAGAAGCGTCTGAAATTTCATAAACTCCACCTCCTAAATCTGTAAATTCTACAGTTCCAGTATCTGGTCCGACTGAAGATTCACCAGTAGGCGCACTTGAATTTGTTGTTGTATATTCATATACACCAGCTAATTCAGAAGGACATGAAACATTGTAAGACTGTAATACTTTAAATAAATCTGAATTAGCAATGTCAGCACCATAATTCGCAGTTCCATTATCATTAAGAATTTTTATAATTGATCCATTTTTCAATTTAAGTTCAGCTGTAATTTTTAATACATCACCTACTTCAATATCTGATGAACTATTGATTTCATTGAATGCATTATAAATGTCATTTTGTGAAATACTAAAACTAGATGGAAATACTGTTACGTTTGTAGTGAAAATAGCTTTATATACATTATTCCCTTTGAAATAGAACAGAACAATATTTGCTGATTCTATATCACCAAAGCCAATATCTATTGTAAAGCTTAAGTCAATAGGCGTGTTGTCATTAACAGATACTAAGTTAATGAATGCATCACTACCTGCTACTTTTTGAATGTTTGGTGTGGCACCATTAGTTGTTTCAACAACAGAATCACCACCATCTTTACTGCATGATGTTATAAACATCACCAGAAACAAAGAAGCTAAGATTAATTTCATTTTTTTCATTTTCATTTATTTATTAATTATCCCAAAATATTTTATACGTAGTCGGATTTTTTTGTGCCGGTGCATTTGCATTTGCATTCAATTCTGATTGTGGCCAATAAAATGATACTTGGAATGGATTGTTTTGTACTGTTTGAGAATCTTGTATAGGGAATCCATCTGCATTATCTAATTGATATTCTGGAGAAGTTCCTAGTGGATTTGCTAAAACAGGATATCCAGTTCTTCTATAGTCTGTGTATTGATCCATTGGGTCCCCAAAGGTACCAATCCATTTTTGAGTCATGATGATTTCCAATTTCTTACTTGAAGAAGCCGCATTGAACTCAGTAATTACATTATTGATGTAAGAGTTAACGGCTGCAGTATCTGATAATACAGGCACAGTTTGAGTAGTACCACTATTAGCTACAACTTGATCTACTTTAGCAAAACTTGCCGTAATTGCTTCTTGTAGTTTCGTTGCCTCATTTCCACTTAATTTTCCAACATGAATTAACTCAGCTTGAATGTATAAAAATTCATCATAAGTTAAAATACGACGTGGAGCTTTTCCTTTTCCACTAAAACCAGTGTTTAAAGTTGAAACTGATCCTCCTAATCCATCATCGTATCTTCCTCCTGAAGGGAAAATACCAGGGTAGGTATAAGAGTTTTCCGCACTTTTATCTCTGTCTGGACCAGTACTTCCAAATCTAATACTAAAGAATCCTGTAGACTTATCCCAATAATCAGCTCCAGGGTTACCAGTGTCTACGTTTCCTTGATCTGGAGGGAATTCTCCAGCTTTTAACTGATTGTAGAAGTAATATCGCATTCTTGGGTCTGGATTTCCAGTAAGTATGTTTGGATTAACACCTTTCAAGATTTCATAGAGCCACGGACTTTGATACGATCCAAATTGAGTACTTTGATAGGCCTCAACAAATAATTGATTTCTCTCGTTTGAGGGAGAAATTACATCATAATGATTAAATTGAAAATCGTCAGCATTTGATGTAAAAAAATTATTTTCAGCAATTAAAGCATCAAAACCAGCTTGATCAAAATCAGTTATTAAACGTGTTTGATTGTATAATTTCAGTTTGAAAGTATTAGCAAATTTTATCCATTTATCAGTGTCTCCACCATAATATAGATCATCATCGCTAGGTATTTCAGTCCCGGAATTACTTGCTAAATTAACTTTTGCAGTTTCTATTAATGCAAATACTTGAGAATAAATTTCCTTTTGATTGTCAAATTTAGGATTAATTATGCCCGAAGTAGCTAATTGAGTTGCTTCGCTATAGGGTACATCACCCCATAAATCTACCGCATAGGACATAATATATGCTTTTTGCATTTGTGCGATACCAACATAAACCATGTTGTCAGTATCAGTGCCTTTTTTGATTATTGTTTCAATATCAGTTAAGGCTAAATATATAGCATCCCAATCATTATTCATGCTGATATTACCAACTTTAATACCATATTGATCTTCTTCTTCTCTAGAAGTCATTTGATGTGTATACGTAGAGAGTAGACGACCAGTATTGTTGTTAAAATCTCCTAACAATGCAGTATTTATTTCTACATTGGTAAGTAATAGGTTTAACGGTGCTGTCGTAGGGTAATCAGTATCTTTATCAACATCTAAATAATCACTGCAACTTAGAATAAAGGTTGAACATAAAGATAAAATTACAATGGCCTTATTGTTTCTTATTTTATTAATGAGTTTCATTTTTATAATTATTTAGAATGTTAAATTAACTTTAAAACCAAATCTTCTTGCAGTTGGAGCCGCTGAAGTTTCAATTCCTTGTAGTATAGTAGAACCATAACTAGTAGTTTCAGGGTCGAAGTTAGTATATTTTGGAACGTTTGGAGCGAAATACCACAAGTTACTTCCCATTAAACTAAAACTCAATTTACCAAAAGCAGTTTTCTTTAATACAGAGGATGGTACATCATAAGTTAAACTTACTTCTCTAAGTCTGAACACAGTCCCGTCATAGATTGAAGCCTCGTCTACACTATTAATACCAAATGTATTACCACCAGCTGGGGAGAAGTACAACTCGTTCATACTCAATTGAGTAGTATTTGGAATTTGATTACCATCTCCATCTAAGATAGGAACACCATCGTTGGTTGCGTAATATCCTGGGATTATGAAGGTTCTCTCTCTATTTTCAGTATCTTTAGTAACTCCTCTACCTAACAATGAATTAATAGTAGACGAATTAATGTCTCCTCCTTGTTTCCAGTCAAACTGAGATTTTAGAGTCCAAGCTTTGTAAACAAAAGTGTTTGTAAAACTTACTTTAAAATCAGCATTTGGATCTCCAATAATTCCTAAGTTAGGATCTTGAATGATTCCACCGCCAGAAGGATTTATCAAATAATTTCCATTAGTATCTCTTGCAAATTTAGTACCGTAGAATACTCCAAACGCTTCTCCTGGGATAGCATAAGCAATTTGATTTGCATTTAATCGAATTCTATCTAATCCTTGACTTAATTCAGTTACTTCATTTTTATTTTTTGAAAACATGGTATATAAAGTCCATTTAAAATTGGTCGTTTTAACTGGTACTAAAGTCAATCCTAATTCGATACCTTTATTTTCGATAGATCCAGCATTAGTATTGTATTGTTGATATCCACTTGTTGTTGGTACAGTAATTGGAGTTATCAAATTAGTAGTTTTTTTGTTGTAAGTTGTAAAGTCAATAACAATTCGTTTGTTAAAAAATTCTAAATCTGTACCTATCTCAAATTCAGAAGAGAATTCAGGTTGAACTGTTTGATCTCCTAAAGCTGTTGGATTTGAAATTACAGGCATGCCATTGTAAGCATTTCCTTGTAAATAAGCAATCCTTGTGAATTCAGCATCAGCGTCTCTACCTACTCTCGCAAAACTTGTTCTTAATTTAGCGAAAGTTAGTACGTCACTTTTTAATTTAAATGCATCCGTAACAATGAATGAAGCACTCACTGATGGATAGAAGTAGGAATTGTTTTTTTTGGGTAATGATGAACTCCAGTCGTTTCTTCCAGTAGCATTTAAAAACAAATAATCCTTGTAGTTTAAGGTTAGATCACCAAATACCCCTACATTTCTTTTCTGTGCGCTTTCATCAACTAAATTTTTTATGTTTACAACGTTTCCAAAAGTAAATATATTAGGTAATACAAATTGAGATCCCTGATTAGCAATTCTTGAAATATTATTTTGTAAAACATTATTTCCAATAATTCCTGAAAGGCTCAAATTGTCTGTTAATTTATAATCTATATTAATTAAGAATGTAGATTCAATATCTTCATTGATGAAATTATCTTTTTTCAAATCTCCTAAACCATTATTAGCTCTTGAAGCGATATCTCTAATTTCATCTCTATTAAGAATGTAGCGGTTTATACCAACCCTATATGATGCAGAATAATGATCATTAAATTTATAGTTTAAATTTAAACCAGCCACCATACGATCTGTTTTAGTTATAATTTGATCATGCTCCCAAGACCACATAGGATGATCAAACTGAGTCCCATTTGGTGTAACTGAACCACCTGTTGCTGGATCAGTATAAGGCAAGTTTAAATCCCAGTTTCTAGCTAAGAATAATGTTCTAGCAAAAGAAGAAGAAGCTCCGTCGAATTGGTTTTCTCCAAAGAATCCTCCAATCTGTTTTGTTTTAGAAAAACTCATATTGGCTCCAACAGTCAATTTATCATTCAATTTGAAATTACCACCTGCAGACATTGAAGTTCTATCATAAGAGTTGAAAGGAATATATCCGTCTTGTCTCATATCAGAAACCGTAACACTAAAGTTACCGTCTTGTCCAGAATAATTAAGGCCAAGAGTTTTGTCTGTAACTGTACCTGTTCTGAATAAATCTTTCACATTATTTGGTTTAGCTACGTAAGGTACTGTTGAACCAAATTGGTCTGGAAATGCAGCTAATAAAGTTGGCCATGTAGGTATTGTAGCTAAAGAGTCAAAACGAGGACCCCATGATCCATTGGCATTTGCATAATTGAAATTAGATCCTGCTCCATAAGTGTTTTGGTAATCAGGTAAGTTAGCGATGTTTTCATAAAAAGTCCCCATTCCAACATTAACACTCATCTTTTGAGTTTTACCTGTTTTAGATGAGCCTGATTTTGTAGTAATTACAATTACTCCATTCATTGCTCTAGAACCGTATAATGCAGCAGCAGCAGTGCTTTTAAGCACGTTGATACTAGCTATGTCGTTAGGGTCTAATGTTGATAAAGCACTTTCGTAACCTCCACCACCTGAAATTTGACTAGAACTAGTAATTTGGTCACTACTGTAAGCAATTCCATCTACGATAATTAATGGTTGTGTGTTTCCAACTAATGAATTCACACCTCTAATTGTAATTTGATTCGCTGCTCCAGCAACTCCGGTAGAAAAATTTACATTTACCCCAGCAACTTTGCCAGAAAGAGCTCTTGTTAAATCTGGTTCAGCAACATCGGTTACATCACCTGATTTTACTGAGGTTACAGAATACCCAAGTTTTTTCGGGTTTCTTTTGATACCAAAAGCTGTCACAACTACACCTTCAAGTTCTACAGCATTATCTTTCATTTTTACATTAATTGTTGTTAATGAAGCCACAATTTCTTGAGATTTCATACCAATAAAATTAAAAACGAGTGTTTGATTTGAAGAAGCTTTGATGGAATATTTTCCATCCATGTCTGTTTGAGTTCCCAAGCTTGTACCTTTTACAATAACGTTTACACCTGGAATTGGTAAACCGTTATTATCTGATACAACACCAGAGATAACCCTGTCTTGGGCAAAAGAGATTTGCACCAATAACGCTATAAAAAGCGTTAAGAATCCATTTAACTTTGTTTTCATTATTAATTTGGTTTTAATTAGAAATTCAAATTAAGTAATAAAATCTTAAGAAACCAAAAGAAAAGCCAACTAATTTATATAAAAATCATAAAAAGTGTGAATTATATAAAATAGCGAAAGAATTATGCAAATTCTATTAAAATTCGAGAAAAAATCAAGGAAATACATGTTTTGTTAACAAATCATTCAAAATCCTAAATTAAAAATTAGCTTTGAAACTGACATGCACAATAGAATTTGAAAGTTTTATGACTTGATTATTAGTATTTCCATTGGCATAAACAATATTAAAAAAGCCATTCTTTGATAATAATCCAATGCCAAAACCAATTCCAAAAAGGTTGTCGTCTGTGTTTGAAGTTTTGTCTTGTGCATGTCCATAATCAATTATGGTATGAACATATAATGTAGGCGCAAGAATATATCGGTATTCTGTCAATATAGAATTAAAAGAATTTGCTTGAAGACTATTTTCATTAAATCCACGTATTGAATTAATCCCTCCGAATCTTTGCAGTTCGTTCACTACATAGTTTTGACTTTGTAAATAAAAGTTTTGTGATTTAATATTGACTATATTTTTTTCGTTTAAATAGAAATTATGATTCAATAGAATACTTGAAAAAAATTGATTGCTCGAAATAATTTTTGAATATCGTTTCCCTGCCCCTATTTTTAAATTAATAATTGTTTTTTCTGGAAAAAGGAAATCATCATTTTTTAAATTTATATATTCCAAAGTTGAGGTTGTAAAGGAATTATTGAAATCACTTAAGTTAGAGGTGTTGACATTTTGGATATCACTTGACTCAGATGATTGGTATCCTAAGTATAATCGAGTGTTGTAATTAAAGTAATAGCCAAAATCGATTGCTGTTTTGGTATTTTGAAAAGTACTATCTTGTTTGAAAATATTTAAATCTAATTTTATTCCAATAGGACTTTTGAAAACATAAGGTAATTCTAAATTAAAATTAAAAGTTTTTTGATTTTGCCCATCACTTTTCCAATACAGGGCTATTTTCTCTCCTGAATCAAGAATATTTTGTAAAACCAAATCTAGGTAGCCACTAAAAATTAGTTTTTTGTTTTCGTCGTTAGTAAAACCAATATAGCCGTCAAAAGTATTGGCTTTTGCTTTTTCTAAATAAACATAAACTTTCGTTGAATCTTTAGTAAATAAAATTTCTGGATATTTACTTTGTTTAACAAATCTAAATTTCCCAATATCATTATAAAGTTTTTCTAAGTTTTTTTGATTGAAAACCTTATTTCTGTATAATCTTAAAAGATTTTTTTTGTGATTAGCAGGAAATTTTTCATCACTATTGATTACGATGTCGTTTAAATCTCTTTTTGTTTGTTTCTCTATATTTAAATCGGCAATAACTAGTTCATTTTTTTTCTGAAGATTAGACAGTTTTACTTTTGCCATAGAAAACCCAATGCTTTCTAATTTCTTCAAAACGGAATTTAAAAATTCTTCACTATCTTCAATAGGTAATGATAAAGTATCTTTTTTAATTTCATATGAGCTGGATATGTTTTCATGGAACTCTTTACTTATATACACATGTATAGATTTTATTTTTTGCTTTAAATCATATTTGAAGCACAAAGTGGTATCGTTTAATTTGTAGTTTTCTAAAAGTTGACTTTCAGAGTATCCAATTTTATTCAGTTTTTCATAAAATGAATTATTCTCATCAATAATAGATTTGGTGTTTTTGTGTTTTATTATGTAACCAATGCTATCAATAATTTTAGTACCTTGTTCATTATTGCCAATAATTTTCATATAAAATTCCTGAGCGAAAGCATTTCCGCTGTTAATAAATAAAAAAATAAGGAATAAAATCTTTCTCAAAGACTAAAAAGTTTGGATAAAAATAACGCAAAAAATCTATTTTTATTGTTGTTCATCGAATCTAAAAACAATTTGTTTAAAAATTAATTAATTACGATTTGTTTCATTGAAAATAATTACTACATTTGCAACCCCTAAAAAAGCGGGATTTAATAAAATTAAGAAAAATTAGTATTTAATTATGCCAACAATTCAACAATTAGTAAGAACAGGAAGAACTCAAATCACTAAGAAGAGTAAATCGGTTGCTTTAGATTCTTGTCCTCAAAGAAGAGGTGTTTGTACGCGTGTTTACACTACTACTCCAAAAAAACCAAACTCAGCGATGCGTAAAGTAGCGCGTGTACGTTTGACTAATGGAAATGAAGTGAATGCTTACATACCAGGGGAAGGACACAATCTACAAGAGCACTCGATAGTATTAGTGAGAGGTGGAAGGGTAAAAGATTTACCAGGAGTTAGATACCACATTGTGCGTGGTGCACTTGATACATCAGGTGTAGCAGGAAGAACACAAAGAAGATCTAAGTACGGTGCTAAACGCCCAAAAGAAGCAAAAAAGTAATTTAAAAACTTTTAAAGTAAAGACATGAGAAAAAGAGCGGCAAAGAAAAGACCACTTTTACCAGATCCTAAATTTAACGATCAGTTAGTTACACGTTTTGTGAACAATTTGATGTGGGATGGTAAGAAATCAACAGCTTTCAAAGTATTCTATGATGCCATGGAGATAGTAGAAGCTAAAAAGAATAATGATGAAAAACCATCATTAGAAGTTTGGAAAGATGCGTTAACAAACGTTATGCCTCACGTAGAAGTACGTAGTCGTAGAGTGGGTGGGGCAACATTCCAAATCCCAATGCAAATTCGTCCAGACAGAAAAATATCTATGGCCATGAAGTGGATGATACTTTATGCTCGTAGAAGAAACGAGAAATCGATGTCAGGCAAACTAGCTTCTGAAATTTTAGCTGCGGCTAAAGAAGAAGGCGCTGCTGTTAAAAAGAGAATGGATACACACAAAATGGCAGAAGCAAATAAAGCATTCTCTCATTTTAGATTTTAATAGTTTAAGAAATGGCTAGAGATTTAAAATTAACAAGAAACATTGGTATTGCTGCCCACATTGATGCGGGTAAAACCACTACTACTGAGCGTATATTATTCTATACAGGAAAATCACACAAAATAGGTGAAGTACACGATGGTGCAGCTACTATGGACTGGATGGCACAAGAGCAAGAAAGAGGTATTACCATTACATCTGCTGCTACTACTTGTGAATGGAGTTTCCCGACGGAGCAAGGTAAACCATTGCCTACTTCTCAAGACTACCACTTTAATATTATTGATACCCCAGGACACGTTGACTTTACTGTAGAGGTAAATCGTTCTTTACGAGTATTGGATGGATTAGTTTTCTTATTTTCTGCTGTTGATGGTGTTGAACCACAATCAGAAACTAACTGGAGATTAGCTGATCAATATAGAGTGCCTCGTATGGGATTCGTAAACAAAATGGA
>NZ_JBMOGV010000020.1:0-25549 GCF_049318185.1 Flavobacterium sp.
CGGGTGGCTCAGTTTCAGCGGAATAGTGGCTCAGTTTGAGTGGAATATGCATTAAACTAGTCGAAGGTAGTGAATACAGAAAGCCAATAAGCGCTTTAGATAGCGCAGATGCAATAGTAGTGCTAAGTGGAATGTTGATAATAAATGAAGTGGGAGATTCAACCTTCATAGAATGGGGAGACCCAGATAGGTTTTTTGGAGGGATTGCTTTATTTAAAGCAGATAAGGCTCAAAAGCTTGTATTTACCGGAGGTAAAATGCCATGGAACAAGGCAAAGAAAACAGAGGGAGATGTGTTAAAGGAATATGCTATTTCAAATGGCATACCAACCGAAAAAATATTTGTAACGAAAGATGTGGAGAATACTGCAGACGAAGCAGTGGCTGTAAATGAACTAATAAGCCCAAGTAAAAGAATTATACTTGTAACGTCGGCTTTTCATATGTATAGAGCGAAGATGCTCTTTGAGAAACAAGGATTTATTGTAATTCCTTATAAAGTAGATTTTAAAGCTAGTAGAAATAATACAATAACGTTAATGGCTTTTCTACCAAGTGCTGGGAATACAGAGTTAACCGAAACAGGTATAAGAGAAATTATAGGAAGACTATTTTATTTAGTCAAAAATTAGTGACTAACACCCTTACTAAATATCACATTAGTAAATGTTTTTATTAAAATTTCTAAATCAAAAAGAAATGATTTTTTATAAAGATACTCTTGCTCAAGCTTTACTTTCTCTGAAATTGATATTTCATCTCTACCATTTATTTGAGCCCAACCTGTAATACCCGGCTTTAATTTATCAACTCCGGTTGCGATACGCAATGCCATTAAATCGTCCTGATTATATAATGCAGGCCTAGGTCCTACAAAAACCATTTCCCCTTTAAGTATGTTAATTAAATTAGGGAGCTCATCTAAACTAGTTCTTCTTATGAACTTTCCTATTTTAAGTAAATATTGATCTGGATTAGTTAAAAGATGTGTTGCAACATTTGGCGTATTTTTCTTCATGCTTCTAAATTTAAAGATGTAGAAGTATGAATAATTAATGCCTACCCTTTTTTGTTTAAAGAATACTGGAAAACCGTCCTCAATAAGAATGATCAATGCCACAATTAAGAATAAAGGGGAAAGAAAAACAAGAAGAAATAAGGCTAATGGTCTATTGAACATTAGTATGAAAAGAATTAAATGTTTTTAATAAACCATCCTTTGCAGAAACTTGCAAGTTTTTACCAATGGCAGACTTTATCTTTTGATTACTTACGACATACGATTCTGTTAATTTTTGTAGCCTTTCGGTTGTGAGCGGTAATTGAAGCAAATCTCCCAATTTGGCGAATGCTTTTATTAAGCCTTTAGGTAAGATCCAAATCTTTGGTTTTCTGTTTTGTGATACCGCAAGTAATGAAATTACTTCATTTGTAGAAAGGGCTTCGTCATCTGCTACATTGTACACTCCTGAAGGAATGTCCTTACGATCAATCAATTCTTTAATAATAAACATTAGATTATCAATACTACAGAAGGAACGTTTATTACCGAATGAACCTAATGGCCAGGGAATACCATTAGAAACTAATTTATACAGTAAGTTTAAATTACCCTTGTTTCCTGGTCCATGAATCATGCATGGTCTTAGAATATAAACTCGCTTACCTTCAGGAATTTGTTTTGATAAAATATATTGCTCTGCTAGTAATTTACTTTTCCCGTAATGAGTAATTGGATTAGAAGTTTGTTCTTCTGTTAAAACTCCATACACTTCATCACCCACTGCTTTAACTGAACTCAGAGTAATAAATACTTTAGCGTTGGAAGCTAAAAAGGCATCAAATACTTTTTTGGTTAATTCCGTATTAACTTGGTAATATTCGTCTGAATTTGAAGTTTTTTTTAGATCGTGAGCTTTGCCGGCAAGATGTATGACTATATCTTGATTAATTTCAATTGGCGCCTCTCTTTGATATTTAAAGAAAATAAAAATGCATTTTAAATATTCAAATAAATTTGACCCTACAAATCCAAAACTACCTGTTATAAATATACTAGTCATACTAAAACACTATAATGAGTTAAGTAGATTAGCATATCTCGATACAACTACTTTTTTAGAATAATTTTTAATAATTTCATTATATCCATTAATGCCCATTTCTTCTCTCAATGCTTTATTGTTTGCTAATTTTCTAATTGAATTAGTGAAATTGAGATTTCTATCAGACGTAACAATCTCTGCGCAATTATTTCCTTTCAAAAAATTAAATAATGGTGTCTTTTCTCCTGTAACAACTACTAAGGGCTTTGCACAAGCCATTATTGTATATACTTTAGAAGGAAATCCTTCTTGTTCCATTTGCTGATTTATTGCAATAAAATGTATATCTGCGTAATTATTTATAATAGGAATAAGTTCCCTGCTTTGATAAGGAAATATTCGAACATTAGTTAAATTAAGATCCTGCACTTCCTTTTCTAAAAATTCCTTTTGAACTCCTTCCCCTATTATCCAAAACTCAATATTTTCATCTAAAAGTTCTTTGGCTGCAAATAATACTGGTCCCCAATCTTGAAAAAACCCAATATTGCCTGCGTATAATATCTTTATTTTACCATTTTTTTCGCCAAATATTGAAGGAAGTATTTGTTGAGTTTTCAAAGGCATATATAAGTCTGTATCAACAAAATTTGGAATTATATGTAGTTTTCTAGAATCTCTAAATCTTGGAAGAATCGTAGAATAAAAAACATTGTCAATTGTAACTACCGCATCGGAGTTATTATAAATAAATTTTTCAAATTTCTTTAGCAAATTTATAATTAATGAGGAATTTAAACTTCCTTGATTTATTAATAAATCTGGATAGATTTCCTGAACATTATAAATTGCTTTTGCTCCTTTGATTTTTGAAATCAAAAAAGAGATAAAACCTATACTTAATGGAGGCGAAGGACTTAGAATAAAATTGATCTTCTTTAGTGTTAATCCTAAAATTAAAGAGGCTAGATGCCAATAAACAAATGAAATTATACGCTTTGACGTGCTTTTATATTTTTTTAGTGGAATATGATAAACACGAATTCCATTGAAATAACTTACATAATATAAACCAAATAATTTCTTTGAAAGTGGCTGTTTTTCAAGTTCTGATTCAATCAAATTATAATGTGGTGTAGTTGTTAAAACCACCACATCAAATCCATTATCGACCAGTCCTAAGGCAATATCATTATATAAGTAGGCCGTTGATACCCCATCAGGACTGAATACTATAGAATGAATTAGTACCCTTTTTAAATTTCTTGGCTCCAAACTACTCTTTTGATATAATCAATATAGCTTATGATTATTCTAACCATTTTATCAGAAACATTTGGCATGGAATAATCTGCAACCCTTCTAAATGATCTTTCCTCCCCTCTCTTTTGAGTTTCTAATAGGACTAAAGCTTGTAAAATTCTCTCCGGATTAAGACCAACCATCATGACAGACGCTTCCTCCATTGCTTCAGGTCTTTCATGTGCCTGACGCAAGTTTAATGCAGGAAAATTAAGTGTAGAAGATTCCTCTGAAATAGTACCACTATCAGAAAGGACAGATTTTGAATACAATTGAAGTGCATTGTAATCGTTAAAACCCATGGGTTTCAAAAATTTGACTTCTGGTCGCATCTGAATCTGCATTTTATCAATCATCTTCTGAGTTCTTGGATGCGTACTCACAATTATAGGGAAATGATACACATCAGCAATTTGATTTAAACTTTGCATCAAATTGCTGAAGTTTTCTGGATTACTTATATTTTCCTCCCTATGAGCTGAAACAACAAAATATTCATATTTGTTGAGGCTTAGCTTCGATAATACATCTGAAGATTCTATTGAAGGAAGATAATGATTTAAAACCTCAAACATTGGTGAACCAGTTTTTATAATCCGATCTGCTGGTAAACCCTCCCTTAACAAATATTCTCTGGCAATATCACTGTAGGTTAAGTTAACATCCGAAATATGATCAACAATTTTTCTATTTGTTTCTTCAGGTACTCGTTGATCAAAACATCTATTACCCGCTTCCATATGAAAAATAGGGATATGACGTTTTTTAGCAGGGATAGCACATAAACAGCTATTAGTATCACCCAAAACCAAAAAAGCATCTGGACATAATTCTCCTAATAATGGATCTATTTTTATTAAAATACTCCCTACAGTCTCAGTAGCTGTTTTGCCGGCAGCATTTAAAAAATAATCTGGCTTACGAATTCCTAAATCATCAAAGAAAATTTGATTTAATTCATAATCGTAATTTTGACCTGTATGGACAATAATATGTTCAATTGCAGGGCTATTATCAAGAGCAGCCATAACACGAGATAACCTAATGATTTCAGGACGTGTGCCAACTACAGTAACTACTTTTAATTTTTTCATTATTATACTATTTCAAAATATGTGTCAGGATCATTCGAATCAAAGGGTTCATTGATCCAAAAAATCGTATAAAGTATATCTTCACCGATATTTTTTATATTATGTGTGTGCCATATTGGCATATCAACATAAGCCGGTTCATCTCCATCTAAATAAAAATCATGAACCTCATCAGTACCAATTCTTCTAAGCTGAATTAATGCCTTTCCTTTAATTACCGCAAAACGTTCAATTTTTCTAGTATGAAAGTGATTACCTCTTGTTATTCCAGGTAACGTGGTTGAAAAAGACGTTTGACCAGGAATTCCTTGACGGGCAATTTCAACAAATGCACCTCTATTATCTGCATGCTGTACAAATTTCTTTGGGAAATAGTTTGCCAAATCCATATAACAACGATAGGTATTGAAAAGCTTGTGCTCAAAATCGTTCACCAATACTGGTATCTCCCTATCATCTTGATATGATTTTCGGAAATATTGTAATAAAGATAATATTTCGGAAACTTTGGCTTCAGCAGTGCATGGGATTATTAGTTCATGGGTATTATCATTATTACATATAACGTTTAGGATTTCTTCAACTAATTCCCCTACATAAATCAATTTTAATTCTCCATCAACATCAATTTTGGGTGTTTCATCCCTAGCTATTTGATGACAAAAAGTAGCAATTACGGAATTATAGTTGGGATGGCCAAAAGGTCCAAAAACATTCGGTATAACTAAGCCGGATAAGCTACCGCCACATTGATTAGCCCATTCAGAAAGCAGCAATCTACCCTCTTTTTTAGACTTCCCATATAGATTATCACGTTCTTCTTGAGTGGAAGATGAAATAATTAAATGGGCCTTACTCGCAGTCCTCTTTAGTGAAGCAACTAGACTTTTAACTAATAAGGTGTTGGTTTCATAAATGAGTTGAGGATCATTATGACGATTTAAGGCAGCCAAATGAACAATCACATCACATGATGAGACAAAAGCGTCCAAAGTTTGGTTATCATCAAAAAAGCTTCTATCAAACTCAATTAGAGAAAATTCATCTTTACGCAACGCTAAGGTTTGATACAAGTGATATCCTACAAAACCCTTACTTCCAGTAATCCCAACCTTAATCATTGTAATTTTTTTATTATTTTGACTTCGAAAACAAGTGCTTACACCAAAAAATCAGCAACTTCTTCCCCAAACAATTCTTTTTTAACCAGTGCCAATTTGGAAATAAGATTTTTTACTCCTTCCACATTCAATCTTTCTGTATTATGAGAGTGGTAATCTTCAATTTCAGTCAAATTTTTCTCCCCCTCCGAAAAATACATCGAATAATTCAAATCCCGATTATCCGCAGGAACTCGATAGAAATCGCCCATGTCTTCGGCTTTTACCATCTCTTCTCTCGTACACAACGTTTCATACAATTTTTCGCCATGGCGTGTTCCAATGATATAAATTTCATTATCAACTTTTGCTAATTCTTTTATGGCTTGAGCTAAATCACCAATAGTTGCCGCAGGTGCTTTATTAACAAACAAATCTCCTTGATTTCCATTCTCAAAAGCAAATAAAACCAAATCTACCGCATCATTTAAACTCATTAAAAAACGCGTCATATTGAGATCGGTAATTGTTAATGGAAGACCAGCTTTTATTTGATTGATAAAAAGTGGAATAACAGAACCTCTAGACGCCATTACATTTCCATATCGTGTTAAACAAACAATCGTATTTTGTAAATTCCTGGACTCCGCTATTGCTACCTTTTCCATCATTGCTTTAGAAATACCCATAGCATTAATTGGATAGGCCGCCTTATCTGTGCTCAGGCAAATCACTTTTTTTACCCCATTAAATCCTGCTGCACGTATTACATTTTGAGTTCCTTCAACATTAGTTTTTACAGCCTGCATTGGGAAAAACTCGCATGACGGCACTTGCTTTAATGCTGCAGCATGAAATATATAATCAACACCACGTGTTGCTGGCTCAACACTATCATAATCTCTAACATCACCAATGAAAAATTTTAACTTGGGATTCTTTAATTGATTACGCATATCATCTTGTTTTTTCTCGTCACGAGAAAAAATTCTAATTTCTTTAAAATGATCAGTAACCAAAAAACGTTGCAATACTGCATTCCCAAAAGAACCTGTGCCTCCTGTTATTAGAAGAACTTTATTCTGTATTTCCACTTTTATTGATTTTAAAAATTTTATTTTTTTCTATTTGAGTAGGATAATTGATTAAAACAGCTTTGTAAGGCCCTTTGAATACAAAAAGACTTCCTGAAGCTACTCCAATCACTCCATGTTTATCAATCACTTTTTCTATATCAGCAAGAGATCCCGCCCCACCTAAAACTGTCAAAGGAATAGAAATCGTTTCAGCTATTTTATCAATCAAATTCATATCATAACCCTTCATTGCACCATCCTGATCAATTGAATTGATGATAATTTCACCAGCTCCTAACTGTTCCAATTCTTTCGCGAATTTAATGGGATTAATTCCAGTAGATTTTTTACCGTTATGAGTATAAATTTCATACCCACCTAATAATTTTTTCTTAATATCTAAAACAACAATAATACTCTGCGAACCTACACGATCAGCTATTTGAGTAACTAAATGAGGGTTTTGAATAACTGCACTGCTAAAAGCAATTTTCTCTACACCTAGACCAAATATTTTTTGAGCTTGTTCAACAGTCTTTACTCCACCACCATAACATAAAGGCATTCGCGACTGGTTAGCTAATTTTTCGATTAATATATAATCTGGTTCTTTATTAAGAGCTGTAGCATCGATATCAAAAAAAGCTAATTCATCAACCTCCTTTTCATTAAATATTCGAACCGCATTTATGGGATCTCCTACATATTTGGGAGATTTAAAGTTTACTGTTTTAACTAAACCCTTATCGTGAAGTAATAAACTTGGAATAATTCTAGGACGTAACATTCTTAGAGCTTTGCAAAATTGTGTAATAATTTTTCACCGTATTGATGACTTTTTTCAGGATGAAATTGAATTCCGTATATATTGTCTTTATTGACAGCAGAAGAAAAAGATAAACCATAATCAGAGACAGCAATACAATCTGCTGGATTATTACATTTGAAATAAAATGAATGTAAAAAATAAAAAATAGCTTCTTTTTCTAATCCAACAAAGAGTGGGTGATTCTTAACAGGAGCCACATCATTCCAACCCATGTGCGGAAGTTTAGTGCGTTGCAAAATTAAGTTTTCATCAAATTTCAATATCTCTGAATCAATCCATTTCAAGCCTTCTAATTTACCTTCATCGCTTCGGTTGCCCATCATCTGCATTCCTACACAAATTCCTATAACAGGAACTTTTTTCTCAAGTACTAACTCATCCAATTTTTCACGCATACCAGAAGCATTCAGTTGTCCCATAGCATAATCAAATGATCCAACTCCCGGTAGAATCAATTTTTTTGCATCTGATAAATCTTCGTGTGTTTTAGCAATTTTGGTGGGGATATTTAATCTTTTGTAAACATTTTGAAAAGCAAATATATTTCCAACACCGTAATCAATTAATGTAATCATCTAAAAAGGCGTTTTTCAAGTCCTAAATTTTGCATCATTTTAGCACCAAAACCTATCAATTTGATTTTATTTTTATAATCATGAAAAGTTTTATTTTCACCATCAAAAATTGCTTGTAACTCGCTTCTAGTTAAGTCTAATTTATCAGCAACATAGTCAAATTCCTTTTGCAAAAATTCTTCTGGTAATTCAGGTTTAGAAATACGTACCAATGCCTCATCACGGGTCATTTGTCCAGTTAAAATTAAGCTAGAAAAATGAGCCCGACGCTTCTCAAATCCAAATTTTCTTGGAAGCCAAAAATCTTCGTAAAAACGCGTAAAACGTGATTCGTGATGCTTATGCTGAAACGATTCCCATCCAAATTTGTCCATCAATAATTTTTCGGCATCTACCTTAATGTATGGAATTAAATTAAGTGGCTTAAAAATCTGCATTCCTAAAATGTATCTATAAAATAATTTGTAGGTTAGTATATCAACCAGTGGAAAAGTCTTTAAATGTCTTTTCCCAAATTTAGAATGAATATCCTTAACTAATAAAGTATCAATGCCAGGAAAGCCACCCCACTCTTCTGGCTCCCTACAACATTCGGTAGAAAAATTACCACCAGTCAGTACATACTTAATTTTATTTTTTCGAGCAAATTTATATAAAGCAGAAAAGAAGGCATAGTCTTGTGGTAAATCTTGATCAGCAATTTGAGATTTTAGAAACGCGACTTGCAAATCCTTCATCTCTTCCCAATTTATAACCTCTGTAAACAAATCTAATCCTAAACCGTTACATAATTTTTCAATATTTCCGACAGCTTTGTCAGTATTCCATCCTGCATCTACGTGAAAAAGTAATGGTTTAAGACCCATGATTTCTTTTGCAACATAAGCTACATAAGAACTATCCAAGCCCCCACTTAAACCAATTATACAGTCAAAATCTCTGCCGTTACTATTCTTTTTTATCTTTTCAGCTATTTTCATTAATTCTGTAAAGCCTTTTTTATCAGTATTCCAATTTGGTAAAATAGTTTCTATATAATTAGTATAGTAATCGCTTTCACCTCTTTCGTTGAATTTAATACTTGGATCAGTGGTATCCATAATTGTTTGTGAACATATCTGATAAACCATCTTTAATTATATTTTTTTAATTTATTAACTTTTCGCAAAAATGCAAAAGTTTCACGTGAACATCTTTCCCAAGAATAATTTCTAGAAAGCTGATTTGCGTTTATAGCATTATTATGAACAAGTAACTCAT
Source organism: Flavobacterium sp. (assembly GCF_049318185.1). Classification (GTDB taxonomy): domain Bacteria; phylum Bacteroidota; class Bacteroidia; order Flavobacteriales; family Flavobacteriaceae; genus Flavobacterium. Next base: position 9,282 of record NZ_JBMOGV010000020.1, read on the forward strand.
CTTTTAAATATGATTCAATAGAATTTGCAATAGATATTGGACAATCTGGATTAAAATATACTCCAGCATCTTTAAGTACCTCAGGCATTGGGCCGCGATTAGAACATGCAATTGGTAAACCAACACTCATTGCTTCAATAAGTGTATTAGGCATATTTTCACAACTTGAAGCAAATACAAATATATCTGCCGAGCAAAGTATTTGAGGCAAATCAGACTGGCTAACGTATCCAAGTATTTTTACAAATTTTCTATTTGGGTCACATTCTTCTAAAGCTTCGTCTAATTTTCTTTGAGAACCGGTTAACGAATCAACATGACCGCCGCCCGTAAGTGTAAGCCTGACATCAAATCCTTTGCTACGCAAGTTTGCTATTCCACGTACAACATTCCATTGATGTTTATAAGGAGCTATATTTGAAACATACAAAATATCTACTGTTTTCTTTAATAATAGGTTAAAATGATCTGCTTTTTTCGCAAGAAGAAATTCTTTACCTACACCATGAGGTATATAAATCACGTTTCTAAGTTTACCGCACGATTCCTGTATAACTTTTCCTGCATAATGTGTAAGAAAAACTACACCGTTTGATGCACGCAATGATGAATTCTGAATATATTTAAGTAAGATTAACCTAATTTTTTCTACAGAAAAACGGAAACGGTCCATTTCACCAGGTTCATATGAAAGCATGTCTCTGCTCATTGTCACCATTTTGGAGTAACGCGCTACGGATCCTGCATCAATATTAAGCAGAATGTCGCATTTATACTTTTTTAATTCTCTTGGAAGTATAAATTTCTCCCAAATAATTTGCTTTACAATTGATTGCTCAAAAGCTTCACTTATATGAAGTTTTATGAAAGGATGAGAAGGAAGCTTCTTGGACAATCCTTTATGGGTCCAAATATGAATTTCAAGATCAGAATTTTCAATCCAATCTATTTCTGTTATGATTCCAACTAGGTGCGACACTGCCCCACCAGAACGTGCACGTGATGCATTTATACCTACAATCATATATCTTTTTTTGAAAGCGTGCAGAATGATGAAAAAAAGTTATTTATTACTAGATCTTTTGAAAAAAAAGAATCGTAAATACTTAAACTATTATCCCCCATTTCCTCCCATTTTTCTCTTTGTTCTAAAAGTCTCATTAGACTTTCCCTGATTTCTAATTTATTATCAGGATCAAAAGTATAACCATTAAGTCCGTTTTGGACAGCTTCAAAATGATTACCGCATCTGTTGGAAACCAGTAAAGGTAACTCCATTTTTAAAGCTTCTATTATTGATAATGGGCTTGGATCTGCAAAAGATGGCAAACAAAAAATATTAGCTCTCGCATATAAATTTATCATTTCGTTCACATCACATTCTCCAGTTAATATAATATGATTATCAATTCCTCTTTCACTTATATATTCTTCAATTTTACCTTTATCATTACCTGATCCTGCTAATATTATTTTGAATTTTTCAAAATCTTTTTTACTAAATGAAGATAAAAAATTAATTATACCTTTTAATCTTTCTATTAGTCTTGCAGATATGAATACTATTGGAATTTCATTTGCAGCTCTTACTTTTTTTAAGTTATAACTTAATGAGTATTTATTTTCTTGAATAGTATTAGGAAGGAGTACGGATTTATGAACATTAATGCCCCACTTTTCTAATGTAATCTGAGTCATCTTGCCAGATGAAATTTGTATTGTATCTGGATGATTGTAAACAAATTTTCTAGTAATCTTTTTAAGCCAATTGTCATTTCTAGCACCATTTGTTAAATAATTGGCTTCTGACCAAAAATGTAATTTTGCTTTAACTATACCAAATTTTTTTAGAAAGCTTAATATAAGCACATCCAGGTCATTCCAGCTCAAAGCTAAAATTAAATCTATATCACCTGCTTTAATTATTTTCTTTATTAGTGCTAGATTTAGAAAAAGATTAAAATTGTAAATTCTATAATAAAATCCTTCATTTATTAAGAAGTTATGATTTAAAATTAAATTTGAAAATTTCCAACCTGGTCTTGTTACAACTTCTTTTTGCATATACCAAACCTCAAATTTATAATCTAATTCGTGCATTCTATTATACATTTCAACCCTATAAGGAGCTGGAATATCAGTAAAAAAAACTATTCTATTCTTCATAATTCACTAATTATAAATCTTATTTTGCCATAATCATGTGGAATATTTTGTACTTCTTCAAGATCTATTATAATATTTTTTTCTAACCACATTTTTTTAAGAATATTTATTACCTCATTAACTACAATTTTACTTTTATCAGAAGTTGGTACAAATTTTAATATCAATGAGAAATCTTTTTTTTGAATGAATTGAAATTGAATAACCGCTTCTGGATAATCATCGAATATTGTAGTCAAGAACTCACCCGGAACAGAAGATCCATCCATAAATCTTATTAAATCCGATTCCCTACCTTTAACTTTATTTATCAATGGAAATGTTATTCCACATGAACAAACTGAGTTATTTAAACTAACTTTATCACCAATCTTATATCTGATCAAAGGAAATTGATAGTTTGTGAGATCTGTGATTAGTATGTTTCCGACTTCATCAATTTCTAGGTACCTATATAAATCAAAAAAATGTAAACCTGAGCATCTTTCGCATTCAAATGCCAACCAATTAATTTCACAGCTGCCGTATTGATCATAAATAGGGCAGCCAAAAATAAATTTCATTTTATCTCTTGCTTTTTCATTTAAAGGGGCGGAGGTAGTCCATACGAATTTTAGATTTACTAAAGTTAATTTGTATTTTTCTAAAAAAAGTGCAAATTCGTAAACAGCACCTACGTATCCCTCAAGATATACAATATTATTTTTTTTACATTTTTCGTAGAATTTAAAAAAATGCTCATCACTAAGAATATTTATATTAAGATGTACTCTTTTAGTTGGCCACCAAATTACTTTATTAATAAGCCCTGTTAAACCTTTACTAGGATTATACCTTTCTAAAAAACCTGCATTATCAGAAATGTGAGCACCCCATTGCTTTAAAATATACCATCCAAAAACTTCACTTTTAAAAGATTTATCATGAAAAACAGATACGGGCATGCCAGTGCTGCCACCAGTAGTGGATTTAGCAATTAAATTTTTATCATAATTTTTAATAAGAAGATTATTTTCACGCAATTCAATCTTTGTAGTAACTGGGATTAGTTTTAACTCATCTAGACTTTGGAACTGTTTTGGATTAAAATTAATAAGATCAAATCTTTTTTTGTAAAAATCACTAAAATTATAAGCATGAATCAAAATAGCTTTTACTCTAGATAAAATTAATTTTTGTCTATCTATTTCACCTAATTTAGATTCATTTAATAATTTATTATATTGTTCGAGTGATTTTTTTCTAAAAAATAAATTTTTTAGAAAAAATAATGATTTATTTATAGAGAACATTTTACAATTATTAATTTTTTAGAAATTAAAAATGAAATAACTAGACCGGTTGCAAAAGAAAATGCTGAAAAAAGATCACCTCTTAAAGCAAATAAGAAAAAACCTAATGACATTGGATAGAGAATCATATTTTGATCAAAACTAAATTTTTTTGCAATCTGATTTTTTAGATTAATATTTTGCCATGATTTAAACTTATTATCAAGCTTAAATGATACTCTCCCAACAAATAGAAAAAAAATAATTACTCCAATAAAATGAAAATTTAAATAAGCCTCGGCAACTAATGGCATTCCAAAATTTGCCCACAGGACTTCAAAATGTTTGGACAGGTATTCCCATCCAATATATTCTCCAGACCCAACTGGCTTAGTCGGCCAAATTGATCTTGGAATAAAAAAAAGTAACGCTCCGCCAAGCTGCCTGCCATATTCAATTCCTGATTCGTGAACAAATGCTAAAGTATGACACCCCATTTCAAAACCATCAAAATGACCCTCAAACATGTATTCTACTGAAAATCCCTTAACTTGACCAGTAATAAAAAAATTTCTAAATTCAGTTTGGAAAAAAGATCCAGCAATTGAAAAAAGTAAGAAAAAAAGATAAAAAAATGATCTTTTGTGAGATGGAGGAAAAATAATTATTAATATAGGAAAATATAAAAATAAAGTAATGGATCTAGCGGATGAGAGAGGATTAATTATTAAAATAATATTAAAAAGATACACTAGAAATAATAAAATCGAACGTTTATTTTTACTAACAAATTTTAGATTAATAAATGAAAATAAAAATAAAAAAAATACTAAAGGGCGAAATATAAATTCTAAAATTGATTCAAAGGGTGAATGAGTACTCCCCATAGCAGTTCTTACTATTGAGGCGCTTGGGTTAAATCCATAAACCGATATGAGAACAAAAGCTATTATAGTTATTGGAATTGACATCAATAATAAATTTCTTTCAGAAATAGAGTATCTAAAATTTTTGTATTTTTCTTTTTTTACTAAACTCTTTTCATTTCTACTACTTAAATAGTAAGAAATAAAATAAAAGATGTTTCCTAGATTAATTAAAAAAACAAACGGTTTAATTAAACTAAAATCAAATCCAAACCTCCAAACACCAGTTAAATATTGGAAAATAGGAACAAAAGACATAAAAATAAAAGTATAATAACTGTAAATAACTCTTAAGGAGATGCCATCACATGATAATAAATATGAAAAAATTGCACCATTTAATAAAACATTAATTATTAAAAAAGTTATAATATCTATTTGATAATAATAATCAAATAATTTATTACCTTGTTTCACGGTGAAAATAGCCAAACATAAAAATGATAAAAAAATGCTTAGAGTTTTGATATATCTCAACTTACTTGAAATTTATGTTTTCATCTTCATAGATATATTCGGAGCCTTTCATTATTCCATTACAAATAACATCTAGACCTTCGTAATTGCCTTCAGAAAAATTATTTCCAGAATTAATAGATATTTCAAATGGCTTTATATTTTTTGAATTTAATAAAAAAGGCAAAGGTATCATTCTTCTAAAAAAATAATGATACGCATATTTTCTTGCACGACTTATTACTATATCCTCTAATTTCGTAGAGAAAGGGAGTTCATTCAATTTTTCTATGTAGTCTTTAGGTGATGAAACATCAATAGATATCCCTTTATTTCTAATCCAAGCCTCTCCAGCAACAATAACAGGCACACCTCGCGCGGCCAACTCAACACCAGTTTTAGTTCCATATATAATAGCAGAATTACAATCTTCTGCTAAAACATAAGTACTTATTGGATTATCTGAATCTATAATAAATATATTATCGGGTAAAGTAGGGAATACATTTAATATCTCATCTTTTACCTTCTGTCTAGAAGGTAAAGTGCCGGTAATTTCTGCAGGGTGAACTCTAATTATTAATTGAATGTCGTTTCTTTTTATAAAGTAATCTATTGTCACCATTATCCATTCCAACATATTTTTAAACGCGTTATTGGGATAATGCAACTGAGCATCCCACATCACATTAGTCAAGAGTAATACATAAGGCTTTTCAGTATTAAAATTTAAACTCTCAAAAAAAACTTTTTTATCAAATAGTGTGTTCTTGTGAAAATGAATCCAATCATTGGTTCCATACCATCTACTATTCAAATAATCAATAATTTTTTTATCATGTTGAGAATTCCAATTTAAACCCTCCCAGTTTATATTTGGTTCATCCATTAAGGTTTTGTGATATGTATCTTGATGGCTAAAAATAAAACTTGACTTTCGATAAGCAACATGCCAAGTAGTAAATTGTATTCCAAGCTTTTTAAAGGTTTCTGCAAAAACACCTTGAGGCACGTAAATTCCATGATGTATTACCGCATGCATAATTTTTAATTTTCCAGATAAATTCTCAACTACAATTAATGTTATAATTGCTGCAGTTAAATACCTCCTTAAAATTGGTTCAGAAAACTTATCATCTAATTCCGCTTTAGCATAAAATCTTAAGGCTCCTGCAAAGGCATGTTCACCAACTGGAATATTCTTGTACTCAAAATTTTTTATTTGATTAAGAGGCAGATTTTTTATTAATACTTCTATCTCCTTTTTTTCATTGATACTGATAAGTTCACTCATTTTATGTACCTCACATCCTATTTTTTTATACATTAAAATTGCTGGTCGAAAACAACTTTGGCACATTAAATAACTGGGTCCATTTTTTGCAAAATTTTCTTCATTTCGATCCCAATCAATATCAGTTTGAAAACAGGCAGGTAATACCTGATCACATATTAAAACATGAGGTTTGCCACCACGTAATCTAATCGATTGTGCTAAGACACTTTCTACAAAAGTGCCACTTGTATATGACCCTCCGCCAATACAAAATAATATATTCTTATCTGATTCAGAATTTTTAATAATTTCAGATTGGTCTAAATTCCATACTGGCTGCCCAAATAAGTTTCTAGAATATCTAACAATATTTCTAATAATGGAAATATTTTTTAAAGAAGTTTTAAAGTTTTTCATGAAAACTAACTATTTAATAAAATTTTGGAAATTCTATTAACAATTGAAACTACGTCCATTTTATGATAAGCTAATACTTCCTCAGGCTGTCCAGAATTAGGAATACTATCAATACAAATGCAAGTAATCTGTTTGTCAATTTTAAGTTTATTAAATATTGCTCCAATTCTTTGGCCTAATCCCCCTTCATAATAATGATTATCTATAACTACAATATTTTTAAATTGATTAATATTCTTTGAAACCCAAAATTCGTCTATTTGATTCAACCATGGAATATTTAAAACACCAACAGATATTTTAAATTTCTCTTCAATTTCTAAAGCTGCTATGTATGCATTTCTTAAAAATATTGGTCCGTATGAAATAATTAATAAATCTACACCTTTCTTGACAAATATTCCTCGACCAAATTCGAGTTGTAAATCTTCAACTCTATAGGGTAATTCAATTGGAACACTCACCAATCTTATATATACACTTGATTTAGACTGATAAATTGCCCATTCAACAAAACGCTTGGTTTCCAATTCATTACTTGGCTCTACAACGATTAATCCTGGTATTGAAGAAATTGAAGCTATATCCCTGACGGCTTGATGAGAATGGCCAGGACCTGCGGGTAACAAACCAGATAATGAACCAACATATATAATTTTAGTTTTTTCTGTTGAATTATTATACATCTGTTCATTAGGTCTGCTGGATAAAAAACAAGAGAATGAATGAACAATTGGGAGCATACCTTTTAATGCCATTCCTCCCGCAATTGAAACCATATCCTGCTCTGCGATTCCGCACTCAATAAAACGATCAGGAAATCTATCTTTAAAAGGAATCAATCCGGTGTCCAATATCAGATCGGCATCAAGTGCAACGATATTGTTATTTTTTTCGGTTTCTAAAATAAGTGCTTCTGAATAAGCTTGAACTAATTTTTCTTGTTTTCCAATAACAACTGAGGACATTCCAATGCGATTAATTTCTTCATAAGCAAGTTCACCTAAACTATTAGATTCAAATTCAACTATAGCAGCGTTTAACAATTCAAGTGCTGCTTTGCCATAATTATCTGGATTTGGTGCCCCACTATGAAATTTGTAATATTCTACATCTGAATCAAGCGAACTATGTTCCATAAATGAAACACCCTTTCCTTTAATTGTATCTGCAATTATTACTTTTGGTTGGTTCGTTACCTTTTTCCCTTCCTCAACAACTTCCAATAATGCTTCTATATCGTTTCCATCTACTCTATATACTTTCCATCCAAAAGATGCAAGTTTTGCTTCCAGATCACCCAAATCAGATACTTTATTAACAAATGTATCTGATTGCAATTTGTTATGGTCTATAATAACAGTTAACTCCCCCATCTTAAAGTTCTTTGCAGATATCAATGATTCCCAGAATTGCCCTTCTTGCAACTCTCCATCTCCTGTTAAAACGTAATAATTTTTACTGATCTTTTTAATCCTATCAGCTATTATCATTCCTTTTGCTTTTGAGACGCCCATTCCCAGAGACCCGGTATTAGTAACAATTCCTGGAGTATGAATGTCTGGATGGCCAGGTAATCCATTGAGGCGTCTCAATTGATGAATAAATGAAAAATCAAGGATTCCCAAACCAATCATTACACTGTAAAGTGCAGGGGCATCATGTCCTTTTGAAGAAAAGAAGACAGACAAAGTTTCATCATGATTTTTCTTTGTATGCATTTCAGAAAGCATTAAACTCATAACTTCCATGCTGCTAAAACTACTGCCTAAGTGGCCCGAACCAGCATTTGCCACCATATACAAAACATTAACTCTACACAAAGAACTAAGCAACTTAAGTTTATTAGGCCTACTTAAATCAGAGTTTATTAATCGTAAAAATTCCCGAAAAGGAATGAAAATTAATTTTCCATTGACAATTTCACCAATTTGATCCCCCATGTTATATTTTTTTAAAAGGTTTGATTTGTATATTAGTTAATAGGCCTTCGCCTGATTTAATAAAATGTTCTGCAAGGATCCAGTCTTCGGGGTCGTTAATGTCAAATCCCTCCAAGCCTTCGCTAATAAAAGGAATAATTGAATTACCTGCTATGCTGCCTTTTTGAAGGGCCACTTTTGTCCAAGCAATTTCAAGGCTAGCATTTTGAATATATACTTCAGGTAATGAGGTATATTGTGAACTATGCCATGGAACGTCTAAATTCTTGAATGGCAGTAGTGGAAACATCCGTCTATTATCAATCAACCACATCTTACCTGGATGCTCTGTTACTTTCTGAACTGCGCGCAATGAATCAGCCGTACCCTCATCTGAAAAAAAATTCCAGGCACGTATTATGGTGGAAGACAACCTAAATGGGTTTGTTGGGCGCAGAATGCTGAACACGTCGTAAGATTCCCCTATGTTTTGCAGATAGCCAAGTATCCATTGTACCCACTCAATATCAGAAGATTTATCACCAGATATGTCTTGCGGTCTTAGATGTGGTACTTCTGCACCGTAGTATTTTGCTATTACTGCATATTCCTCGTCATCCGTAACGCAAACTACTTTATCAAACACACCACTCTCAATTGCGGCAATAATTGAGTAGGCAATCAGTGGATGTTGGTTGAGCTGCTTTACATTCTTGTTTACAATTCTTTTGGACCCACTGCGAGCAGGAATGAATGCAATTACTTTCATTGTTTATATTTAAATATGTAAAAAAACGGCACATATAACACAAGCTTTAATGCTGCAATGAAAGCTTTTTACGACCTTCAACAGCAAAAAAAGCTTTGTCGGTAGAAATTTTAAAATTGCGTTTTGAGATACCGGCGAACGATGTGTAAGTGAATGTGTAAAGGAAACGTTCACTACTTATACAATGCCCTCCTTTATGCAAGCCACTTGTATCAGCAAAAACAATTGTACCGTCCTTCAATGTAAACGTTTTTTGTTCTTCGTTGATAAAGTATGATTCGATATCTTTATCATCAACAACTACGCCATTTGGAAATTTCCTTGGAAAGAGACTGCCAAATTTACCAGTATGTTGTGATGATTCAATATATGAAAGTGGCCCAGATTCCAATGATACATCTCCCAGATAAAGGAACACTTTCAATAGTTTAAGATCCTCATAATCTCGGTGCCATTTCTGTGAACTTTTTGGCGCATCCTTTTTAGGAATATTGAGCCAGTAATCGATATTAGTTATGCGAGGATGGGAGCCCAAATGTTTCACAGCAAGATCGTAGAAAAAATTATTTATGACCAATTCGTTGATTTTATCGTCTAAAGAAATTGGTAAATCTTCATCGTAAAAACGGGCAACAAAATCTTTGCCTCTTTTGAAACGGTCTCCCCCACCTTCAGTCATTAAATCGTTATTGAGTTTTTCTTTCACAACATTTGCAATCGGTTTCAGGTTTTTTAAGTAATAGCCTTCACCAAAAATTTCATCGATGTGCATCATCGAATATCCTTTCTCCTCGAGATCTCGTAGCAAACTTTCTTGCATGAAGGAGAGTTTTAATTGTTTATATTTATATTTTTTTACAAACAACCCATGTACAAGGCTCGACATCCTGATTTTGTAATATAAACTAAAAATACCAGAATAAAAATTTCTTAAAATACTTAACATAAATATTGGTTTTTATAATTTGATAGTGTCCAACTATTAAATAAAAAAAATAATTCGACTTTTTATTTTTTTTAAATTTGATTGATAAAAAAATTGTCTTCCGATGCTCACAAATAAAAATTTTCCTTATAAGTAATATTATTAAGCAAAATTTGTTTGAAAAAAATTAAAATCAACTTTTATAGCTTATTTATTTTACTCTCTACTTAATTGAGAGGTGTTCTTATTGTTTGTATTTAAACTGTCAGTATTTTCTTGAATAAAATTTAATAGATTATTTATTGGAAAATCTGATTCTTGTGTAAGATTAATTGTGTTGCATATTATTAAAGAAACCTATCAAGATTAAAAAATTAATTGGACTCGTTATTTATCTAAAACAGTCAATCCTTTACTTTTAGTAAAAAAGGTAAGTGCATCTTTTTGGTCATCTTCAACTGTAACATTGATGTATTCAACTCCAACAATGGCACTTCTAACTAGTGGAAGTTGAGTTGCTTTAATTATAATACTTTTAGCAAGAGACTTAATTCTTTCTTGACGAGTAATAAAGGCCAATACACCTGATATAACTTTTATGGCTTTTAAGCCTAAAGTAAAAAAGAATGACCCCAAAAGATTCCATACGATGAATCCATTATTAGTGCCCTTGTTCAAACCCGGATTAAAATAATTAATATTGAAAATGCCTTCATTAGATGAGTAAGGCTTTTTGATATATTCAAGGGCTTTGCTTATCCTGTTTTTACAATCAAAATTTTCACTATTTACTACAATATATTTTTTTGATTGTATCATTTTTCTAGAACCCGCTACTGCCAATTGAGAATTATTCCCATCCCACAAGTAAGTATTAAGTCCTGCTGCATCGTAAATTGCTTTAAAAGAATAGGGTGTATAGTTATGCAAATGCGGATAATACAATGGTAAATGGATAGGCGATTCAGCTAGTACATTTGGTACGGATACAATTATAATACCATTATCCGATAGTAGTTTACTAAGATCAATTATTAATTTTCGTGGGCTAACCAAATGTTCAGCAACATGGTTAAGGAATATTAAATCAAACAAACCTACTTTTTTTGCTAGTGCAATTGATTCGTTAACTGACCCCCATACAACACGACCCGGAAAATTACTTTCCGATTGTTTGAAACGCTTTGCACCTATCTCCACACCGTAAAATTCGTGAAATCCTTCAAGTTCTAGTGACTTTAATCCGTCGCCTAAACCACAACCGAAGTCTAATATCCTTATGTCTTTGCTCAAATATAAATCCCGTATATGATGAATTGGAGACCAGATAGAATAATTTGGCTTGATGGTTACTGGAGTTACTTTTTTCATATTAAGTTGTCGATGCCATTGATTATGATAAAATTCTTCAGAGTTCTTTTCGTTTGGTGCATAATTATAGTATGCATGTCCACATGCGTTGCATATTAAGTAACCAATAGCAAATTGGTCTTTGTTGTCTGATTTTATTTCTGCTAATGTTGTTCGGTTTGATGATAAGCAACATGGGCATGAATCTTGATAATTGTAACCAAGATATTCTTCAGGCTCAATTGTTCTCAAACAATAGTTTCCTAAAGGGCTGACAGTGTTTAAAATAATTCTCATTTTTTTATCTTATGGTATATAAATAAAGTTATGTCTTGATATGTGTTAAATTTTAAAAAAGATTTAGTATATAATATATCAATTAAGAAATTTTTTTTTAGACATTATTATTTGTCTTTTCGGTAGTTATACCTATTTCTTTAATTTTTAAAAAAATTGATAATCTTCGTAAATAGGATGAAGTGGATAAGATACCAACTAGAATATAATAAGAGTAAAAAAATAAAACAGTTAAATATCTATTTATATATTTTATCCTAAAATTTCTATAAACAATCATCTTCAAAAGTTCGAAAATTGCTTTTAAAGATTGAAGATTTGATGTATAATATTTAAATAATATTTTATCTTTTGATTCATACCTCTCAAAATTTAACTGAACATATATTCTTCTACACCAATTATATTTTCCACTATAACAGAAATTTTCATGCAGACCAACGTAGTTAGCAAAGACACCATCATAATATCTACATTTTGGAAGAGGAAGATAACTTTTAAGAATTTTTGTTTTCCATAGTCCATAAAATACATAACTACACCTTTTACTCCCCAAAGCCAGTGATCGTATAAATGATAATTTACTTTTCTCTTTTTGATCGTTGGGTTTGATATTCAGTTTACCCAAAAAAATATTTGACTCATCTACAAGTTTAACATTTGGAAATGCTAACACAGAATTTACATTGTTACAAATAGTCAGAAACAATTCTTCCAAACAATCTTTTTCTAAATAATCATCAGATGATGCCCACATAAAATATTCGGACATAGATTTATTTAAAACAAACTCAAAATTATTTCGTTGTCCAATATTACAATTTTGACGAAAGTATTTTATTCTTTTGTCTTTTAGTTCATATGTTTTGCAAATTTCCTCAGTTCGATCATTCGAATTATTATCGGATATAATTAATTCGAAATTTGTAAAAGATTGATTGATGATAGATTCAATCGCATATCCTATATATTTTTCGTCATTAAATACAGGTAAACCAATTGAAATTATAGGGTTATTAAACATCTTATTTTTTAACTTAAATTGGAAATGCCAACTACACAAGGTGGGTCTGTCAAATTATCTGGCCTAGCACCGAATTTCAAAAGTTCGACTTTGCCGTATTCGCCAGCAATGTTTTCAGCTAGCTGCCTTATTGTAATAGGGATTCCAGTACAAATATTTATTGGTCCAGTTTGACTACCAAGAGCTACTTTAACTATCTTTTTAGCCACATCAGAAACATTTGAAAAATCACGAATTTGATTTCCACTTGATAGTTCGGCCACTTCTCCGCTTATCATTTTTTTTCTAAGATATGGTACAAGCCTTCTTTCGTCTTCGCCTTCGCCAAAAAGATAAAATAATCTACACCACGCAAAATGAATTGAGTGATTTTGGAAAAGGTGAAATAAACTAAAATAAAGTGATGCTTTTGAAGAAGCATAAATAGAAGCCGGCTCCAAAGGTGTGTTGATTGACAAAAAACCATTTTGGAAATTATATTCAAAACAAGTTCCAATCCCAACAAATTTTTTAATACCAGCCCTTATAGAAGCTTTTGCGAATGAAATTGATCCAATCAAACAATCGATATTTTTGTTTGATTGCAAGTATTTTCCAGGTTCAGCATACCAAGCAGCATGAATAATTATATCAACTTCTTTACATTGCTCATAGAACCAACTTTCAGATTCACAAAATAAATCATCTGTAAAAACAATTCGTGTGATATTTGAAATATTTGTAAACAAACTCTCTCTTCCACTGCGAATAAGAAGTATTATATCAACATCCATTTCAGATAATAACTTGACTACATGCTTACCAACAAAACCAGAAGCCCCAGTTACAAGTATTTTTTGCCTCATATACAAACTATATTTTAACTAAGTCTTTAAATTGTTGTCCCATCTTATCTTTATCAGAAATAATTAACGGAGTTATAGGCCAATTTATAGCAACTGTTTCATCACTCCAAATTAAAGTACGTTCTGATAAAGGTTCGTATCTATTAGAAACCATATAAATAATTTCAGAATCAGGTTGAAGAGTAACAAAGCCATGAGCAAAACCTTTGGGCACATACATCATAGTTCGATTATTTGAATTCAATTCTGTGCCATACCATTGGCCAAATGTAGTTGAATCATTACGCATGTCTACAATCACATCCCATATTGCACCTTTAATACAACGTACAATTTTAACTTCGGAATGAGGCAAGATTTGATAATGAAGTCCGCGCAATGTACCAACGGTTTTACTAAGTGAATTATTCACTTGTACCCAAGTTGTATTTAATCCAGCATCACAGAATTCTTTTTCGCAAAAATATCTAGCAAAAAAACCTCTTTCATCCTCTCTTGTCTCTAAATCTATTAAATAGGCGTCATTTAATGGGGTGGCTGTAAATTTCATTTTATATTATTTAATTATTATAAATCCAACGTAATCCTGTACTTAAATTGTTATTTTTTATTCGGTTTCTAAGTGAGTTTAATCTAATAAAATTTGAATTTCTAAAATCTTTGTCATTAAATCCTAGATGATTTAAATTAAAAATTAACCTTCTTATTGATTCTTCCAATTTAATCTGAGGCACGAAATTTGGAGCTAGTGACTCAAATAAGGAGAAATCAACTGCATATGAACGCTTGTCAGGAGGTGCATTTTCATTTATACTAATTATTGTTCCAGGTAATTGTTCTGCTACTTTATCTGCAATAACTTTAACTTGAAAATTATTAATGTTTTTACCAGCATTAATTGCAAGAAATTGACCTCCTTCCTCCTTCTTTCTGAGAATAGCCCATGCTATTGCCCTTGCCATATCTTCAACATCAATCAAAGGTCTCCAAGGACTTCCATCACTCTGAACTGTAATTTTCGAAACTGAAATCGCGCTTGCCACAAAATCGTTTAAAACAAGATCAAGACGCAGTCTTGGAGACCACCCACACGCTGTTGCAAACCTAAGGCTGGTGAAAATCATATTCCCAAGGCTTAGCTTTTTAACATCTTCCTCTGTACCAATTTTTGATTTTGCATAAGAAGTTAATGGATTGGTTGGATCAGTTTCTTTCCTCGCCCCCCCCTCACTATAACCATACATCGAACAACTAGAGGCATAAACAAAATTTTTTACACCGGCATTTATAGCTATTTGAGCCAACCTTACACTTGCACTTCTATTAATTTCTTCAGTTACATTTTCAAACTCTACACCCATTGGATCATTTGAAATTGCAGCCAAATGGATAACAGAATCAATGCCAATTAAAAAATCTTCTTTAATATCTCGAATATCGCCATAATGTTGAGTATCTACCAAATATTCAGGGTTTACCTCTAAATCTACAAGGTCATTGGCAAAAAAAGCAGAATCATACCCAACTATATTTACTGAAGGATAATAATTTCTGAGTACTTTACATAAAATTGGACCTACATATCCTAAATTTCCGGTTATTAATACATTCATAAGATTTAAGTAATTTTTTTATTATATTTATAAAATAAAGGAAAAATTAAAATTGATACCGCTTTTAATTTATTTAAGAGTGTTTTATTTTAATGTATAGAATTGTAAAATAAAATGTTACCTTAAAATTGCCTTTTGATTACCATGTTTTCCAAGGTGCATTACCAGATTTCCATAATTCATTTAACATATTTTTTTCTCTTAAAGTATCCATTGGTTGCCAAAAACCATAATGTTTGTATGCAAATAATTGACCTGCTTCAGCGATTTTCGTTAAAGAATCGCTTTCCCAGCTAGAATGATCGCCATCTATAAAATCTATTACACTTGTATTTAGAACAAAAAAACCGCCATTAATCCAACTACCATCACCTTCTGGCTTTTCTTTAAAATGATCAACAATGTTATTTTGACCAAAAACCATTGCGCCATATCGACCTGGTGGCCTAGTAGCAGTTATTGTAGCAATTCCTCCATGGGTTTTATGAAACTCTATTAATTCAGAAATATTTACATTACCTAATCCATCACCATATGTGAAACAAAAGATATCATCATTTTTCAAATAATTTCTCACTCTTTTTAGTCGGCCACCTGTCATTGTATCATCTCCAGTTTCTACTAAGGTTATATTCCAAGGTTCCGAAAAATTTTGAATTATTTCTAAATGATTCTCCTTTAGATTACACTTTATATCAGACATTTGAATAAAATAATTAGAAAAATATTCTTTTATTATGTACCCTTTATAACCACAACAAATTATAAAATCATTTATTCCATAAGAGGAATAAATTTTCATAATGTGCCATAGTATTGGTTTGGATCCAATTTCAACCATAGGTTTAGGTTTTATTCCGGTTTCTTCAGAAATTCTAGTACCTAATCCTCCTGCTAAGATAACGGCCTTCATGTTTTATAGTATTTAAGTGAATTATTTTATTTTAACGACTAACCCTTGCCCTGATGCTAGTGTAAGAATATTTTGGTTATTTATTTTAAAAAAATTAT
>NZ_JBMOGV010000021.1:0-24777 GCF_049318185.1 Flavobacterium sp.
GAAGGACTTTTTGTTTTATAGGTGCAGCACAGTCAATGCGTTACTGTCCATGCCTCTCTCTAATCTGAATTCTTGAAAAGATCCTTTTTTAGTTTGATTGTATTTTAAAAATTGTTAGTAAGATTTGTTTTTATATCAATAAGAATTATTTCATTGTTATTGATAATATAACTAGTATTAGAATTTAATAAAACAGTTGTTAATTCAATGCAAACTGTTAAGGAATCAACAATTTTAATTTACTTTTGTACCACTTAAAAAAATATTCCAACTCATGGAAAAGAAAATAGTCTCGTTCTTATTCTCTACACGTTTAATGGCAGTTTTGTTTATTGGTTTTGCTGTAGCGATGGCTACAGGAACTTTTATTGAAAGTAAATACAACACAGATACTGCTCGAATTTTAGTTTACAATGCTTGGTGGTTTGAAGCTATTATGTTCTTTTTTGTGATCAACTTTGTTGGGAATATCAAGCGATACCAATTGTATAAAAAAGAAAAGTGGGCAACGCTTTTGTTTCATTTATCATGGATATTTATCATCATTGGAGCTTTTATTACTCGCTATATTAGTTATGAAGGTATGATGCCCATTAGAGAAGGTTCAAGTTCAAATCAGTTTTTTTCTGAGAAAAGCTTTTTAACCGTTTTTGTAGATGGTGATTATAAAGGCAAAATGATGAGACTAACACTTGAAAAAGCACTTTTAATGTCTCCAGCAACAAATAATCAATTTGCTATTAACGAGAAATTTGCTGAAGTTCCTTTTGAAATTGAGTACAAAGAGTTTGTTTTGGATGCAAAAGAAACCATTGAAGAAACCACAAATGGAAAGGTTTATCTCAAGTTAGTCGAGTCTAGTGATGGAACGAGACACGAACACATGTTAAAAGAAGGTGAAGTTCAAAACATTCACAATGTGCTATTTGTTCTAAACAAACCAACAAAAGGTGCTATTAATATTGATAGTAAAAACAATACTATTTCAGCACCATTTGATGGAGAATTTATGAGAATGGCTGATAAATTGCAAGGTAAAGTAACCAAAGATTCAGTACAAGAATTAATATATCGCTCGCTATATAACCTAGGTGGATCACAATTTGTTATTCCAGACCAACCAAAAAAAGGAGTAAAAACTTTTAAATCTAGTGGCGATTATAAAGCAAAAGAACACGATGACGCACTCGTTTTAAATTTAAAAGTAGGCAATGAAAATAAAGAAATTACGTTGATAGGTTCTAAAGGTAAAACAGGTGAACCAATTAATGTTAAGCTTGGCTCTTTAGAATTTACACTTTTCTATGGCAGTAAAGCTTATGAATTACCATTTTCTATTAAGCTAAATGATTTTATCGCTGAAAAATACCCTGGAACAGAAAAAAGTTATTCTGCTTATGAAAGTAAAGTAACTGTTGTAGATAAAAAAGAAACGTTTTATGCTCGCATTTTCATGAATAATATATTGGATTACAAAGGATATCGTTTCTTTCAAGCATCTTTTTCTCCAGATGAAAAAGGAACGGTACTTTCGGTAAACCATGATTTTTGGGGAACAACGATAACTTATATTGGTTATTTTTTGCTCTTCTTTTGCATGATGGCGTTGTTGTTTACCAAACATTCTCGCTTTGCCGATTTGAAACGAAAACTAGAAAACGTTAAAAGAAAAAAAGAAAAACTGCTTACAATAATAGTCTTGTTTTTCTCCTTTACTGGTTTTTCCCAAAATCATCCCCACACGACTCCAAAAATGAATTATTTGGACTCTATTATATATTATAAAGTTCCAGAGAAACAAGCTGCTCAGTTTGGACGATTAGTAATTCAAGATGCTGGCGGAAGGATGAAACCTATAAACACTTTTTCATCGGAGTTGTTGCGAAAAGTAAGTCATAGTAATGAATTTAATGGCATGAATCCCGATCAAGTTTTTTTGTCGATGAAACAGTTTCCGTTTGCATGGATAGAAGTGCCTTTAATTTATATCAAGGGTGGAAACGACAGTATCCGAAAAATTATTGGCGCCGATAAAACTGAAAAACTCATCCCATTTAAAAAATTCTTTGATGATAAAGGAAATTACAAATTGTCCCCATATTTGGATGAAGCATATAAAACCGCTAACCCAAACCAATTTGAAAAAGATTTTGTTGAAACGGACAAGAAAGTGAATTTAATGAACAGTGCATTGTTTGGCAGTATTCTCAAAATATATCCTGTTCCAAATGATAAAAATAACAAATGGCTTTCTAATTTAGAACTCAGTCACTCTACAGGAAATGCATTAGATACTATCAAAACCGCTTTTCCATATTATTTAGAGTCTTTGATGATTGGTACAAAAACAAAAGACTATACTATGGCAAACACTATGTTGAATGGTATAGAATCCTATCAAAAGAAATTTGGAAAATCGGTTCGCCCGTCGGATAAAAAAATTGATTATGAGATTTTGTATAATAAATATGATGTTTTTCAGAAGTTGCCTTATTGGTATTTAACCATTGCCGCTTTGATGATGTTGTTTACCATTATTCAAATTTTTAAAGAGAAAAAATGGCTGTCTGTTACCGTAAATGTTTTGCATGTTTTAATTGGATTATTATTTGCAACGCACACGCTAGGATTAATGGCTCGTTGGTATATTTCTGGACATGCTCCTTGGAGTAATGCTTACGAAGCCATTGTTTATGTAGCTTGGGCAACCATGTTTTTTGGATTGGCATTTGACAGAAAATCCAAATTGACAGTAGCTTCTTCTGCTTTTGTAACTGCTATGATTTTAACTGCAGCTTATGCCAACTGGATTGATCCAGAAATCGCAAACTTACAACCCGTTTTGAATTCCTATTGGTTGATGATACACGTGGCAGTTATTGTGGCAAGTTATGGACCATTTGCTTTGGGAATGATTTTAGGGTTTGTGGCTTTAGTATTGATATTCTTTACCAATGAAAAGAATAAAGCCAAAATGGAATTGAACATCAAAGAGATTACATATATCAACGAAATGGCTTTGACCGTAGGATTGATAATGCTAACTATTGGAAACTTCTTGGGCGGACAATGGGCAAATGAAAGTTGGGGTAGGTATTGGGGTTGGGATCCAAAAGAGACTTGGGCGTTAATCAGTATTATGGTGTATGCTTTTGTTATTCATGCTCGTTTTGTTCCTTCGCTTAGAAATTCTTGGATATTTAATCTAATGGCGATGTATGCTTTTGTCTCTATTTTATTTACTTATTATGGTGTAAATTTTCACTTGGTAGGCTTGCATTCCTATGCAAGTGGCGAAGCAAAATCGTTAAGTTGGATTTGGCAAACTTTGGGAGGTATGACATTAATTGGAATTTTAGCTTATCCAAAGTTTAGAAAGTATTATAAAAAATAAATAAGTACAAACTAGTCATAAATTACTCTTAATAGACCATTACTCTTATTTTAATAACAGTAATTTTGATAAAATTTTTAACAATGAAAAAACTTGTAATTTTCACTTTCGGCTTATTATTCCTTTGGAGTTGCCAAAACAATGCACAACCCAATATTGTTGCAATTAACCCTAATTCTAATGAAAATATGAACACAGAAACTCAAGTTGAAACTATTTACCAGTTTAAAGTAAAAGATTTATATGGCAAAGAATTTGATTTTACCTCGCTTAAAGGGAAAAAAATCCTAATTGTTAATACTGCATCAGAATGCGGATTAACGCCACAGTACAAAGATTTGGAAGCTATCTATGAAAAATATAAAAATAAAAACTTTATTATAATTGGTTTTCCAGCTAACAACTTTGGTTCACAAGAGCCAGGAAGTAACGAACAAATTGCCAAGTTTTGTCAACTTAATTATGGAGTTACTTTTCCGATGATGAGTAAAATATCTGTAAAAGGAAATGATAAGCACCCAGTATATCAATTCTTAACTCAGAAAAGTAAAAACGGATTACAAGACAGTGAAGTAGAATGGAACTTCCAAAAATACCTTATTAATGAAGAAGGTGTACTAGTAAAAGTTTTATCGCCAAGAGTATTACCAACAGATGCAGCCATCGTAGGTTGGATAAACGGAAAGTAATATATACTGTTTAGACTCTCAGATATTTTTTAAAAAAGAGCAAATTCAATTTTAGTCTTAAAGTTAACTATACTCTTTGTAGATTTTTTATTGATGAGCTTAAATGGTCTATTGGTTTAAAGATTTTTTTTGTTTTGTATGCTTGGTATGCCTATTAATTCTGATGCTAATACTCCTTTTCAAATTGATGTGATACAAAAATGGTATCAAAGTGGTAAAGAAAAATATGATGCTAATCAAAGTCTCTATTTACATACTATTTTGGAGGAAAACGAAATTGAAATTGAATACTATTTATAATCAATTCTAAAACCTAAAGCTTTTTCAGGTTTTATTTTATACAAGCTGTACTCTACTTAGGCTTTTATTTAAAACTAATTTATAAGCTATTACTTTATTAATGGCAAAAAAGAATTACCTTATATTTGCTACATAAAATTACAACAATACCAAAATGAATATAGGACATTACAATACTTTAACCATAGCTCGTGAAACCAAAGTGGGACTTTTTTTAACCAATGGAGCGACTGATGTGTTATTACCTATGAAATATATTCCTAAGCAATACACTATAGGTGAAGAAATAATTGTGTTTGTTTATCTAGACCACGAGGAACGACCTGTTGCTACTACATTAGAACCTTATATTTTGATGGATGAATTTGGTTTGTTAAGAGTAAACTACGTCAATAAATTTGGTGCTTTCCTTGATTGGGGATTGGAGAAAGATTTGTTTGTTCCATTCAAAGAACAAGCACGTCCAATGGAAAAAGGAAAACGCTATCTGGTTTTTGCCTATATTGATCAAAAGACCAACAGAATAGTCGCATCAAGTAAGACTAATCAGTTTTTGAATAATGAAGAATTAACTGTGACAGAAGGTGATGAAGTAGAGTTAATCATATCACACATCACAGACTTAGGTATAAATGTCATCATTAACGATATTCATAAAGGGTTGTTATATAAAAATCAAGTTTATGATGATATACGTCTTGGCGATAGATTGACAGGTTATATAAAAACCATTCGCCCAGATCATAAAATAGATGTATCACTTCAAAAATTGGGTTATGAAAATATTGAAACTAATGCCGATAAAATTTTACAGGAACTAAGAGCTAGTAGAGGTTTTTTAAGGCTAAATGACAATAGTCATCCAGAAGATATTAAAACGGTATTGAAGATGAGTAAAAAGACCTTTAAAAAAGGAATTGGTTCACTCTATAAAGACAAACTAATAGAAATAAAAGACGACGGAATCTATTTAATGAAAGAGTAATTATTCTGCGCCTTCAGTTTCAGTACATGGAAGTGGAGTTTCTATAGCTGTTTTCTTTTTATAAAAAAGATTACTCACCATACTTAATGTTGCATAGGGTCTATTTGAATATTTGTTTCCTAAACAAATTACAATAACAGTATCTTTTTTTACAGGGACAAACGATGTGTTATTTCCATGCCACCAGCCGTTGTGATACAACATTTTTTCACCAGAAGGAGGTAAAAATCTCATACGCATTCCCAATCCATAATCCTTTAGTGGGTTTTTTACATTACCAGCACTATAGCCAAAATAGGATTCTTGCAAAAGTTCGGGTTTTATAAAATCAGGAGAATATGTTGCTAAATCAAATTTAACTAAATCTCTTGGAGTGGAATAAATGTTTTTATCGCCATACAAATTATCAAACTGATCCCAATGAAAAATAGTATTTCCTTTATAAGATTTTGAAGCAGTTTCTCTATCAGTATCATAATCGAAAACATAGGTATTATTCATCCCTAATGGTTTAAAAAGTAACTCCTGCATGGCTTTGCGATAATTTAAACCGGTAGCTTTTTCAATAATTAAGGCTAAAATTACATAATTGGTATTACAGTAATCAAATCGAGTATCATTTGGTGTTAGTAATTTAAATTTATTCTGAACTAATAAATTGTATACATCTTGGTTAGTCAATATTTTTTTTCTATCCCATCTTTTTTTCATCAATCCCGGAAAATTAGCATAATGTTGTAATCCGCTTCTGTGATTGAGCAAGGTTCTTATGGTAGTGTTTTTATAAGGAAATTTAGGAAGCCAATCAGTCACTTTTTGGTCTAACATTAAATTGTCTTGTTGTACTAATCTTAAAATGGCTGTACAAGTCAAAACTTTACTTACCGAAGCCAAATGAATTGGTGTTGAAGCATCAATTTTTTTTCCAGTTTTTACGTTGGCAAACCCTTTATAATCTTCATAAATCACTTTCCCATTTTTAACCACAATAAAACTGCCACTGTAGAAAGGTGAATTGATAAATTTATTATAAAAGGAGTCTATTTTTGCTCTCTTTTCAATAATATATTCTTCGGAGACAGTATTGAATTTTAAATTAAATGGAACCGTTATAATAGTGCTGTCCTCTATTTTTTTTGAATTGAAATAAAAATAGGAGTATCCAGTCTTTGGATTTGAAAATATAAAAAATAATAATAAAAAAAAGTTGATTAGGATAAACCTCATGATTTCAAAATAATTACAATAATACCAATATTAAATTGAAATTAAAACCTTTGTTTTCTTAATAATTGTTTAAAGTTAATTGGAGTAATATTTGGGCCAATTGGAATTATCTGATTTCGTATAATTTCACTACTAAAAAAGAAAGCAATCCTAATTCAGAAACTAAAAAGAGAAGCACTACACTAGTAAAAATAGTATAAGAATTGAAAATCATTTTATTAAATATAAAAAAATCATTAAAAAACAAGTATTCAAAATGAAATTTTGATGTTAAGGATGAATTATTTTGTGCTTTCGATGATTTCAGCTAATAGTTTTTTGGCACGAAGCAATTTGATTTTAACATTACTTAATGGTTCGTTGAGTTGTTCAGCAATTTCTTGATAACTCATTTCTTGAAAATAGCGCATTTGAATGACTTCTTGATAATGAGGTTTTAACTTTTTGATATATTGTAATAAACGTGATAAGTTTTGCTCTGTAATTAATTCATCTTCTGCCGAAGGTGAACTATCAGCAATATTATAGGCTTGTTGATCCTCTTCATCGGTAATTTCTACAAATACAGTAGATTTTTTTTTGCGAAGCATATCAATATGCACATTTTTTGCAATTGCAATTAGCCAAGTGTTAAATTGAAATTCTGGATTGTAAGTAGCTATTTTGTCAAAAGCTTTAGAGAAAGTTTCAATGGTAATATCTTCCGAATCCGTTTCGTTTTCAGTCCGTTTTAGCATAAAGCCATAGACTTCATTCCAATAATGATCAAGCAAATAAGTAAAGGCAACTTGATCCCCTGTTTTAGCTTTATCTATATAGGTGTTTATTTCCAATGTACAGGTTTTGAAAATGCATTACTGATAAAAACATTCAAATGTGTAAAAGTTAAAAAAATCTCAATAATAGGAAACCAATACATCACATCTTTTTCCTTTAGTTTTCCAGCTGCAAATCCAACGGCAATCCATGCAAATATATACCGGAAAATGATGATACTTAAAACAGCAATCCATTGAAATTGAAAAAATAATAAAACTATTGGTAACAGTAAAAATAATAATTGAGTTAGATAAAAAATACTCAATTGATTTCTGTCAAAATTTTTATAATGTTTTGCAGTAGAAACATGACGACGTTTTTGGGCAAACCACTCTTTGAACGTAGTTTTTGGTGTTGAATAAGTAAAACTATCAGGTAAATAGCAAATGGTAGTGTTATCTTTATTTGCAGCTTGATTTATGAATAAATCATCATCGCCAGAACGAATTTTCATGTGATCCATAAAACCTCTAACTTTGAAAAACTCTTCACGTTTGTAAGCCATATTTCGACCAACTCCCATATAAGGTTTTCCAATTTTTGCCCAAGAAAAATATTGAGTAGCAGTAATTAAAGTTTCAAAACGAATAAGTTTATTCAAAAATGAATTCCCTATTTTTTCATAAGCACCATAACCCAAAACTATTGTTTTTTTAGCAGTAAACTGAGAACTCATATTCTTTATCCAATCTTTAGACGTTGGAAAACAATCAGCATCAGTAAATAATAGGTATTCATGTTTTGCTGCTTTTATTCCTAGTGTTAATGCAAATTTTTTATTGCCCCAAAAAGCTTCATTGTTCTCTACTTTCACCAATTTTACATTGGAATTTTGTTTTTCAAATTCTTCGAAAATCTCTAATGTTTCATCACTTGAAGCATCATCAATTAAAATAATTTCAAACTCTGGATAGTTTTGCTCTAGAAGAAGTGGAATAAATTTCTTTACATTTTCTTCTTCATTTTTTGCACAAACAATAATGGAAATAGGGATTCTCTTTGGTGTTGCTATTTGAGGTTTTGCAAATGAAAATTTGCCAAAAATAACTATATAATACAAAAATTGGATAACAACTACAACAATAAACAAACAGAAAATAGATAATAACATAATGTGTCTTCTTCTTTTAAAGAGGTTTGCAAATGTAGTTATTCTACAGTCAAAAATCAAAGGAATTTTAACAAATTCCTAGCTATTTTTTTCATTTCATTAGCGATAATAATGGCTTGATTGTCATTAGTTTTGTCTAACTCTAAGATGATATTATCGTGATTTTTTTATCCCTGTTTTGTGATCATTTTTTCTGAGCTTCAATTGTATTTATTACTATTTCAAATGCTATAATCTCTCCTTTTGATTTTCCTTGGAAATTTGCCCAATAAGTATTTAACATGAGTTTTGTAAAAAAGTAACGGAATATTAGTCTCAATGACTTTTATTAGTTTAATTAAAAACAGTAAAACCATTTTAATGAATGAAGTTTTTAATGACTTCTAGGTTTTCGTTTTATATATTTCTTATAAATAAATCAATTATCAATTATCTTTTCTCTAATCCCTTTTTCCTATTTCTAAATCACATTTACTTCTGCTTCAATAGCTATTCCAAATTCCTTTAGTATCTTAGCCTGTATGTCTTTTGAAACATTTAGAATTTCTTCTCCGGTTGCGTGGCCATAGTTTACTAAAACTAATGCCTGATTTTTATGAATTCCGGCATCACCAAAACGTTTTCCTTTGAAACCCGCTTTTTCAATAAGCCAACCTGCTGGTACTTTTACTTCGGTTTCTGAAACTATATAATGTGGCATTTCGGGATGTAATACATGGATTTTTTCGAATTCAGTTTTTGTAATAATTGGATTTTTAAAGAAACTTCCACTGTTGCCGAGTTCTTTTGGGTCGGGCAATTTACTATGACGAATAGCAATTACAGCATTAGAAACATCTTTTAAAGTAGGGGAGATGACATTTTGTTTTTCCAATTCCTTAGTAATATCTCCATAGGAAGTGTTTATTTTATGATTACGTTTAGTAAGTTTAAAAACTACCGATGTAATTATGAATTGGTCTTTAACTGCATGTTTGAAAATACTTTCGCGATAGCCAAAATGACATTCTTCTGTACTAAAAGTTTTCATTTCTTGTGTTGCAATATTAATAGCTTCGCAAGAAACAAAAGTATCTTTGATTTCTGTGCCATAAGCTCCAATATTTTGAACAGGTGTTGTTCCTACATTTCCCGGGATAAGCGACATGTTTTCTAATCCACCAATGTTTTGATCAATAGTCCAAAGCACAAATTCGTGCCAATTTTCACCAGCCATACTTTCTACCCAAACAAAATCATCGTTTGCTTTTAGTATTTTTTTTCCTTTGAGGTCAATATGAATAACTAATGCATCAATATCTTTTGTCAAAAGCATGTTGCTCCCACCACCAAGAATAAACTTTGCATTGCTTTTATTTTCTTGTAAAATAGTTTTTAATTCTGAAACAGAATGAACCGCTACAAATTCTTTAGCTTTGGCTTCAATACCAAAAGTGTTATATTTTTTTAAAGAGATATTATGTTGGATATTCATATTTTGTAAATTCTATTTACTTACAAAAATAGGCTAAAGATTTTAAACGAATTTAGTGTAGTAATGTTTTTGCCATTTATGAAGCATAAATAGAGGCATTATATAGGGTAAAATCTTAGTATTTCCTTTTCTAACTTCGGCAACTAATTTTTTTCCATCAATATTTTCTAGCATTGGCATATTGAAAATAGTACTTGTTGCAAAGTTTTCTAACTCATCAATAAACCTTGGAAAATTTAATAAATAACTTCCCCAAGGTGCACTTAAACCAATTTTTCTGAAATCTATAATTTCTTTTGGAAGTTTGTCTTCCATAATGGTTTTGAGAATGAATTTTCCTTTTTTGCCTGTAAATAACCATTTATCATCAAGTGTTCCTAATCCAGCAATTAATCGGTTGTCTAGAAAAGGTTCTCGACACTCAATGGATGCTCCCATAGTGCATCGGTCATTTCTATCGAGTAATGAGCATAAATAGGTATGTTGATCAAAATATAAAGCTTTACGTTGTAAATTTTTAGGATATAATTCTTGGGCTTCTTTTAAAACTTGATGGCGATATTCATTTTCAGGCTTTTTTATGTCACCATAAAATAATTTAACATCCTCTGGATAAACATTGGAACCATTGAAAATAACTAAATCAGAATCGCTATTTATTTTAGAATATCGAAATAATTTATCGTATCGAGGTTGCTTATTGAAAGTTTCGAATTTAGCAATTTGAGAAATTATTTTCAATAAAGATGGATTTTTCAAAGCTTTGTAACGAACATAACCCCCCATTAATTCATCAGCACCTTCTCCTGAAAGCACTACCTTTACTTTTGATTTTGACAATTTTGCTATGGCTAAAAGATGAGGTTCATTAAGATGCATCAATGGTTCGTCTTGAAAATAAGTAGTCTCTATTAAATTTTGATACAAAGTTTCATTGTCAAGTTGAGTATGATTAAACTGATAATGATATTCTTCAGTTATTCTTTTTGCTAAATGATGTTCATTATGCTCTTTTTCGGAAAAACTGATGTTAAAGGTTTCAATGTTTTTAAAATGCTGATGATATAAACTTGATAAAATGGAACAAGAATCTAATCCGCCACTAAGCAATACGCCTACAGGCACATCACTAACCATTCTCAATTTTACTGATTCAAAAAATGTTTCTTCAAACCATTTCTTAGGATTGTTAATAGGTTTATGATTTTGGATTTCTTCTTTTAAATTCCACCATCTTGTTGAAGAACTTTTCCCATTTTCATCAATAATCATGTAATGTCCAGGTAAAAGTTTTTTCACATGATTATAAAGTGTTTTTTCCCCTGCAACAAAACGATTATAGCTATATTCTTCCATACCATTTTCTGAAATTTCAAGAGGTACACCAGCCGTGAAAATTGCTTTTTGTTCAGATGCAAAAAATAAAGTTTTTTGATAAAAAGAATAATACAAAGGTTTTACTCCCATTCTGTCCCGACAAAGGATAAGTTTTTTTTCTTCATTATCCCAAATGGCAAAGGCAAACATTCCCTGTAGACGACGGAGCACATCCATTCCATATAATTCGTAAAGTTTTAATAAAACTTCAGTATCTGAACCTGATTTTAAAGTGATTCCTTTATTTTTTATTTCGGGATAGAAGGATTGATAATTATAAATTTCGCCGTTAAAAACAATAATATACCTTCCGTTATCAGAAATAAAAGGTTGATGTCCGGCAGAAGAAGTATCAATAATAGATAATCTTCTGTGGCCTAATCCAATATTATTGTTGAGATAAATGCCTTTGTCATCTGGTCCACGATGTTCAAGAACATCACGCATTTTTACAAGTTGATTTTCATCTACTCTTCTATAGTTTAAATGGAAAATCCCGTTGAGACCACACATACTTTATTGGGAAATAGATTTAACATTAATTAAATCATGATATTTTTGAGCAATTTTCCTCATGTTTTTCTCATAGTTGGCATGTTCTTCTACAAATTTTCGATTATCGGAAATAGCCTTCTTTCTTAAAGCTAAATTATTGTATGCCCAGAGCAATTCATCTGCTAATTTAAACTCATTTTCTGATGGTACAAGTATACCGTTTACTTTTTGTGAGATCCACTCCCTATTACCAGGTAAATCACTCACTATTGGGAAACATCCACACATCATTGCTTCAAAAAGAGATGCGGAAACCCCTTCTGTTACGGGCATGCTGATATAGAAATTTGAATTAAGTAAAAATTTTGGAATGCTATTATTTTCAATTCTGCCTACAAAATCAACATCTGTATCTATTGCTAGTTCTTTTGCCAAAGATTTTAAATTAGATAATTCAATTCCGTCTCCAATAACAGTTAGTTTAAAAGGAATGTTATTTTGTTTGAAAATAGCAAAAGCTTTTAAAATTACATCATGTTTATATTCAGGTTGAAGAGATCGTGTAACTATTGCATTTATCAATTTGTCCTCTGATGTGTCTTTAAATTTGAATAAAGCTAAATTTATTCCTTTTGGTAAAGTCATAACTTTTGTCATCTCAACACCCGATTTTTTGATGTCTTCAGCAATTACATTTCCCCAAGCATGAATTAAATCTGCTTTTTGAAAAACATATTTTTGAAGTATTTTTTTGATTGGATATGAAAGAGAATATTTTGGCCACAAATCTGTAATCCCTTGTTGAGCAATTGCCATAGGTTTTATTCCTGAAAGTGCTGCTAAAAAGCCATAACTTGTTGTTCGTTCTGCTATCACCATATCGGCATTAAACTTTTTAGCAATATTTTTTATAATTAAAAATGCTTTTGTCAATTCTAATAGTCTTAGTATTCGATGGATACCTTTACTACTATTTTGCAGTTCCCAAGTAAGAATTTCAAAATCGCCAAATTCCTTGAGACCATTCATCCAGGTAATAGCATCTGCACGGTAGGTTTCTCCTAAAAATAGAATTCTTTTTTTTGACATTAGGATTTAATCTTCAGTTGCTAAAGCTCGGGTTAAAAATTCATTCAATGGTTTTAATACAATTAATTTTTGAGCAATAACTTTACTAAAATCCTTGTTTGTAAATAGTTCGTCATCAATTTTTTCTGAAGCCGTAAAACTTTTAAGTTTTAAAAATTCAATAGCAGGATGATTGGGTTCAAATCCTTTAGGCGCATTTTTTAATGAATTTGATTCGTTCTGTGTTATGGAAATAAATTCTTTTTTAAAGTTATAGTCATTTACTATTGCTTCCAAATCTTCGTGGAAAAAAGCAATTTCTTTCCTGATTTTTTTTAATTCCTCTGATTCAGGGCACCAAACACCGCCAGCGATAAAAGAGTTTCCTTTTTCAAAATGAATATAATAACCTGGACTATTTTTTCTGAATTTATTTTGTGTCAACCAAACTCCCATATTGGTTTTATAAGGTGATTTGTCTTTTGAAAAACGAATATCACGGTTAATTCTAAAAGTACAATTTTTTACTTCCAAAAGTTCTAATGATTCATCAAGAGGTTTCATCTCATTTAAAATAGACGCAATATAGTTATGATATTCTTTCTTATAGTTTTCATACCTTTTTTTATTGGTATGCATCCATTCGGTATTGTTATTGGCAATTAAATCTGTAAGAAATTGTAAAGCTTCTTTGGTTATCATACTATAAATGTTTTCTTAAATCATCTTCAGTGATGTAACCAATATTTCTCCATACTTCTATGCCTTTTTCATAAACAATAATAACAGGCAAACCGTCTAATTTTAGCTGGTCAACTATTGTTTTATTTTCATCAGCATCTAATTGTACAATTTTTATTTTGGCTGCCATTTCAGCTTGAAGTTTTAAAATATATGGTTTCATTTTTTGACAAGGTGCACACCATTTTGCATTAAAATCAATCATCACACGATCACTTGATTTAATTAGCTCTGCATATTCTTGGTCACATATTCCTATAATTTTACTACTGGACTTTGTGTTTTCAGTTGCATTCCATTTCATGATTCCTCCCTCTAAATTATAGATTTCCTTGAAACCTAATTCAGCTAATTTAGTTGCTGCTTGATAACTTCTTCCACCTACTTTGCAGTACACAAAAATAGGTTTTGATTTATCGTAGTTCTCAGATTTAGTTATGAAATCATCACTATTCCAATTTACATTAGTGGCATTTTCAATATGGTCACTGTTAAATTCTTCTGGAGTTCTAACGTCTAATAATTGTGAATTTTTGTTTGATTTAAGTTTTTCGGCAAACGATTTTACGTCAACAGTTTGTATGTTTTTAGATTGTTGTCCTTGACAATTTAAAAATAAAAGACTAATTGCAATAAGTGTAAGAAATTTGATTTTCATAATTTAAATTTTTAGCTAATTTACAAAATAGGAACTCACTACAAATTAAATATTTTATAACTTTGATGGGTAGTTTTTACTATATCTTCAGTACGTTCTGGATGCGTATCAGAAATAAATAATTGTCCAAATTCTTCATTATTTACCATTTCAATAATTTTGCTTACTCTAAATTCATCAAGCTTATCAAAAATATCATCAAAAAGTAAAATGGGTTTTTCTCCACTTTGTTTTTTTACAAAATCAAACTGGGCTAGTTTTAATGCAATGAGAAATGATTTTTGTTGGCCTTGTGAACCAAATTTTTTTATAGGATAATTATCAATTTCAAAGGATAAATCATCTTTATGAACTCCTACAGAGGTATATTGTAAAACTCTGTCTTTGCTGAGGTTTTCTTCTAGTAACGTTATGGTATCTTTTTCAAATAAATCACTTTGATAAATTAGCTGCACTGTTTCAGATGAATTAGTAATTTCTTGATGATATTTATTAAATATTGGAATAAAATCAACTAAAAAATGCTCCCGTTTGTCAAAAATTATTTTACCAAGGTTATTCAATTGTTCATTATAAATACTTAAAGTATCATTTTCAAAAACATGGTTTAAAGCAAAGTATTTGAGTAAAGCATTACGTTGACTGATTATTTTTTGATACTGAATAAGTTCTTGCAAATAAGAATTGTCTAATTGTGAAATTACACTATCCATAAATTTTCTGCGTGTTTCACTTCCTTCAACGATTAAATCCCTATCTGCGGGAGATATTATTACAAGAGGAATAAAACCAATGTGATCCGATAATTTTTCGTATAATTTACTATTCCGTTTTAGTATCTTCTTTTGACCTTTTTTTAAACTACAAAGAATTTGTTCCGTTCTATTATTTTTTTTAAATTCTCCGTCAACAACAAAAAACTCTTCTCCATGTTTGATATTCTGAACTGCTAAAGGATTAAAATAGCTTTTCCCATTAGCTAAATGATAGATTGCATCAAGAATATTGGTTTTCCCAATACCATTTTTACCAACAAAGCAGTTAATCTTGGCATCAAAATCAAAATTTGCTTCCGAAAAATTTTTATAATTGAGGACCGAAATATTTTTTAAAAACATTGTAAAAGCTTACTATTACTGAAAAGGATGTGATTTTTATTATCTATTTTGAAAGTGCCTGCAAATTATTGAAAAATATCGACAAAAATCGCTTTTAAATAGGAATAAAAATTTTATTTTTGCGGACACTAAATTAGAAATATATGGCAACTTTTAACAAAAGAGGATATAAAGCACCAAAAGAAAAAGCTGAAAAATTAGATAACAATTTCATTGAAGATGTTAATGTTGATGAAAAAAATAGTGCAACTGCAAAAGCATTTGAATCATTAGATCAAACAGCTTCAAGAGCAGAAGATTTCATTGCAAAAAATCAAAAATACATTTTAGGCATACTAACTGTTGTGGTTTTAGCAACTGTTGGTTATTTTTCATATCAAAAATTTATAAACGAGCCAAATCAACAAGTAGCTGCCGAAGAATTATTTGTAGCGCAACAAAATTTTCAAAAAGCAGTTGATGATACTTCAAATAAAGCAGATTCTTTATACAATTTAGTTTTAAAAGGTTCAGAAGGTAAATCTGGTGTAATTAAAATTGCTGAAGAATATGCTGGAACCGACGCTGCTAACGAAGCAAATTATATGGCAGGTATCTCTTATTTAAATACAGGCAAATATGCTCAGGCAGTAACTAGTTTAGAGAAATTTTCATCGAATGACGTTATGTTAAGTACTTTAGCTAAAGGCGCTGTTGGTGATGCTTACGCACAACAAAACAAACAAAAAGAAGCCTTAGAATATTACATTAAAGCTGCGGATGCTAATAAAAATAATTTTACAAGACCAAGATATTTATTAAAATCAGGTAAAACGTCTTTATTATTAGGTAATAAAACAGATGCTTTAAAATATTTCAATGATATCAAAGACAATTTTGATACTTCTCCTGAAGCACAACAAATTGATGCTTTGATTGGTTTAGCTCAATAAATAGTTATCAGTATTCAGTGTTTAGTTGACAGTTAATCTTGCTGAACACATACAACTGATGACTGAACACTAATAATAATGGCTACTGCAAACAAAAACTTATCCAATTACGATAAAAGCACAATCCCAAACGCGAAAAACTTTCGGTTTGGGATTATTGTTTCTGAGTGGAATAATCACATAACTAACGGTTTATATTCAGGTGCAGAAATAGCTTTGCTAGACTGCGGTGCTTTGCCCAATAATATTGTGCGACAAAATGTTCCAGGTAGTTTTGAGTTGATTTATGCTGCAAAGCAAATGATGAAATCGCGAGATTTTGATGTAATTATAACCATAGGTTCAGTAATTAAAGGAGAAACGATGCATTTTGATTTTGTATGCCAAGGTGTTACAAATGGTATTGCAATGCTTAATGCTGAAGGTAATATTCCCGTTATTTTTTGTGTGCTAACTGACAACACCGAACAACAATCTATTGATAGAAGTGGAGGAATTCATGGAAACAAAGGTACTGAAGCCGCCATTGCCGCAATTAAAATGGCTGATTTGTGAAAGAAAACATTGTAATAATTTATTTTAACTAATAATACCAACCTACTCTATTTCGGAATAGGTTTTTTATTTTTAGGCAATTATTAACTATAAATCCCAATAGTTTTTGCTTAAATTTGCTTGCTTCAGTAAACCAATTACTGAATATTATTTACTGAACACTGAACACTAAAGAATGTCGAGTATAATTCAATTACTTCCTGATCATGTTGCCAATCAAATTGCTGCTGGTGAAGTGGTACAAAGGCCAGCTTCTGTAGTCAAAGAACTATTAGAGAATGCTGTTGATGCCAAAGCTACAGATATTAAACTTATTATAAAAGATGCCGGAAAATCTTTAATACAAGTTATAGATAATGGTCAAGGAATGAGCGTAACCGACTCACGTTTATGTTTTGAGCGTCATGCTACTTCAAAAATCCGTCAGGCAGAAGATTTATTTTCATTACATACCAAAGGTTTTCGCGGTGAAGCATTAGCTTCTATTGCAGCTATTGCTCATGTGGAAATGAAAACCAAACAAGACCAAGAAGAGTTAGGAACACACATTATTATTGAAGGTAGTAAGTTTGTGTCGCAAGAACCAGCAGTTTTACCAAAGGGAACTTCTTTTTCTATTAAAAATTTATTTTTCAATATCCCCGCACGACGCAATTTCTTAAAATCAGAAACGGTGGAACAACGCTATATCGTAGATGAATTTCAACGCGTAGCTATGGCACATCCTAATATTCATTTCACGATGTATCACAACGGAAGTGAGATTTTTAATTTGCCTATTTCTAATTTTCGTCAACGTATAGTCAATATTTTTGCAGGAAAGACTAACGAAAAGTTAGTTCCAGTAAAAGAAGAAACCGAAATAGTAAACTTGCAAGGATTTATAGGTAAACCAGAATTTTCAAAGAAAAACAGAGGAGAGCAATTCTTTTTTGTCAACAATCGTTTTATAAAAAGTGGTTATCTTCATCATGCGGTGATGGCTGCATATGAAGGATTGCTAAAAGATGGAGCGCAACCAAGTTATTTTTTATATCTCGATGTGCCACCACATACCATTGATATCAATATTCATCCCACCAAAACAGAAATCAAGTTTGATGATGAGCATGCTCTGTATGCTATTTTACGTTCAGCTATCAAACATAGTTTAGGGCAATTTAATGTAGCGCCAGTCTTGGATTTTGATCGTGATCCTAATCTTGATACCCCCTATCAATATCAAAATAAAGAAGCAGATTATCCAACTATTCAGGTGGATAGTAACTATAATCCTTTTTCTGAAGATAAGCCAAATAAATCTTTTGCGTCATCTTCTAATTATAGAAAACCAGAAGTACAGCCAAGTTGGGAAAGTTTATATATTGGACTAAAGCAAGCTGGACAGGAAATTACTAAAATGACTTTTGAAAATGATGCTGTTACTTCATCATTATTTGAAGAAACCGAAGTTGAACAAGAAGTTAAAAGAACGTACCAAATTCATAAAAAATATATTGTAAGCCCAATAAAATCAGGTATGGTTGTCATTAACCAAAAGCGAGCTCATGAACGCGTTTTGTATGAAGAATTTCTAACGAGTATGACCGTAAAACAAGCTTCGAGCCAACGATTATTGTTTCCATTAGAGTTGTATTTTTCTTCAGCTGAAATTAAATTAATTGCAGAATTACAATTAGCTTTGGAAAATTTAGGATTTATTTTTGATGCTATTCATGACGATTCTATCCTAGTTTCGGGTTTACCCATAACTATTACTGAAAGCAAAGCTTCCTTTGTTTTGGATGATTTGCTCACAGATTTGCAAGATGGAATTCCAGATAATAGTTTTTCTCAAAACGATACTATTGCCAAATCAATGGCTAAAAGTTTAGCCGTAAAAACGGGAACTTATTTAACCGAAAAAGAACAAGAAAACTTAGTGCACAATCTCTTTGCTTGCAAAGAACCTAATGTTTCACCTTTTCAAAAACCAACTTTCATCACTATGAGTGTGGAAGATTTAGATAAAAAATTTGCCCTATGATGCGAATGACCGAAACTGTAAAGCAGTTACTGATTATTAATATTATTTTTTACATCGGTTCCAATTATATTGGTGACGTAGCTTACCAATTATTTTCTTTATACTATCCAGAGAATCATAGTTTTAAGTTTTGGCAACCTTTGACGAGTATGTTTATGCATGCTCCAGTTTATGGAAACGGAAGTTCTGCAGGAATAATGCATATAGTTTTTAATATGTTTGCCTTAGTCTCATTTGGAAGTGCTTTAGAACATTTTTGGGGAGCAAAAAAGTTTATTTTCTTTTACATTTCCTGCGGATTAGGGGCTGCTTTGTTGCATGTAGGTTTTAATTATTTCGAGTACCATCAGGCATTGGCAGCTTTGCAAGAAGCAAAGATTCCCGGTGATGCCATTGCAACTATTATGAAAGAAGGAAAGTATAGCAATGAAATATTACAAAAAGTTCAATTATCAACTCTTGAACAATTATATTTTTCGTTTAATGGTACTTCACTTGGAGCTTCTGGTGCAATATATGGATTGTTAACGGCTTTTGCATTTATGTTTCCAACGGCAGAATTGGGCATAATGTTTATTCCTATTCCTATTAAAGCTAAATATTTTGTACCTGGTTTATTAGCCGTTGATTTATTCTTAGGGTTCAAAGGAAGTTCTCTTTTTGGAAGCGGTGGAACAGGTATTGCTCACTTTGCCCATGTTGGTGGTGCATTGACAGGTTTTTTAATGATGTGGTATTGGAAGAAAAATTCGTTTAATAAAAATCGTTGGAATTAAACTATGAGTATAATTGAAGATTTGAAATTTCAATATAAAATAGGAGGCATTGCCAATAAAATGATTTATTGGAATGTGGGAATCTTTTTGGTGTCGATTCCTTTATTCTATCAATTTAAGTTAGGTGTTTTTGATTATCCAAATTGGTTGGCTATTTCCTCTGAACCAAATGTAGTATATACAAAACCATGGACTTTATTGACTTATGCTTTTTTTCATTTCGGATTTATGCATTTGTTTTTCAATATGATGGTTCTGAACTTTTCTAGCCGATTGTTCCTTACTTTTTTCACCCAAAAACAATATTTAGGATTATACTTGTTGAGCGCCATTTTTGCAGGTTTGTGTTTTGTGGGGACTTTTTATCTTTTGCATCAAACTTCATTTATGGTTGGAGCCTCTGCAGCTATTATGGCATTATTAGTGGCTACAACAACTTACCAACCTTTAATGGAAATTAGATTATTGTTGATTGGCAATGTAAAACTTTGGCACATTACTGCTGTACTTCTAATTTTAGATTTATTGCAAATCCAAGTTGATAATACAGGTGGACATATTGCTCATTTGAGTGGTGCTTTTTTTGGATTTATTTTTATTAAGTTTTTACAAAACAGGATTGATTTAAGTAATATAGTTAGTTTCTTGATTGATTTTTTTACTAATATGTTCAATAAAAAGAAAAGTACTCCATTCAAAAAAGTACATGTTAACCCCAAAAAGCCTGCTACTAAAAAACAAAGTACAATTGTTGTCAAAGATAAAACTCAACAACAAATTGATGAAATTTTGGATAAAATAAGTCAATCTGGTTATGACAGTTTGACAACTGAAGAAAAAGAATTCTTGTTCAAAGCAGGAAAATAAAGTTTTAATGAAGAAACTATCATGGTTTAATAAAATAGTATTTGGCTTCAATATAGTGATTACTGTATTGACTTTTGTTGCTTATATTTTACCTTTTTTGGCCCCAAAAATGTTTCCCTTACTTTCGGTTCTGACTTTGATTTTGCCACTTTTTCTTATTCTAAATGGTTTGTTTTTTATTTATTGGTTACTACAATTAAAGCGACAAGTTATTTTATCGGGTCTGGTATTATTGCTTGGTATTACTTTTTTCAATAAATTTTATAGATTTTCTTCTAATGAAATAGAACCAGAGGAAAAAGACTTCACCGTGATGAGTTATAATGTGCGCTTATTCAATCTTTTTGATTGGATACCTAAAAGTAACGTTGGAGATTCTATTTTGACCTTTATCAATGAACAAAATCCTGATGTTCTTTGCATTCAAGAGTATTCTGAAAATGCTAATTTAGATTTAAGAGTATATAAATACAAAGCTGTTTTTATGGAAGGGAAAAATATAAAAACGGGTCAAGCTATTTTTTCAAAATTTCCTATTTTCAATAAAGGCGATTTCAGAATTCCCGAAGCAGGAAACAATGTTATTTATGCGGATATCAGAAAAGGAAAAGACACGATTAGAGTGTATAATATTCATTTACAGTCAATAAAAATATCTCCTGATGTAAATGAAATGTCAGAACACGTAGACTCTGTAAATAAAGAAAAATCAGCAGAAGTGTTTAATAGGATTCGCGAAGCGTTTAAAAAACAAGAACAGCAAGCTTCTGTTTTAGTGCATCATAAAAACCAATGTCATTATCCAGTTATTATTTGTGGAGATATGAATAATAGTCCATTTTCCTATATTTACAGAACCATAAAAGGTGATTTAAATGATTGTTTTGAAGAAGCTGGAAATGGTTTTGGACAAACCTATAAGTTTAAGTATTATCCAGCGCGAATAGATTACATCTTTGCCAATAAGAAAATCAAAGTAAAAAGCTTCACTACTTTCGCTCAGTTTGAGAACTCTGATCATTTTCCGATAATGACTCGTTTGAGTTTTATGCAATAATTATAATTGTTGTTTCTTCAAATAATCTAAGGCATATCTTCCTTCGTTGAATAATAAATCCAAAATGGAAAGATTATTCAAATAGCCGTGTTTTTCTCCAAAAACTTGAGTAAAAGGTTCAAATACTGAAGTATCTTTTTTTCCATTAACTAAATTGCGCAAGTCAGTTTTGTCTGAAACAGTATGGAAATATTCATCGGTTTCATTATAATCAAATATAAGTCCAAGACACTTAGAAACTATAGCCATTGTTTCCATATTTAAATCCATCAAAAAAGTATGTTTTTTTTGAAAAATAGGAGAAATATCATCTTCAAAATACTCAAAGAATGGGGAAGTTCTATAAGCAGCTTCCAGTGATTTAAAATGTTGTTTTTGCCAATCAAAAGCAGTTTCTATTTTTACTTCTTTTGTTTTTTGATGCGCAGTTTTTGAATGTTTGATAGGAATATTTAATAACTGAATACCATTTGGACTATATATATACATTCGGTTACGATTGGTTTGTTTTTGAAAATTATCATCCATTTCAAATGTCACCAAATCACTTTGAGCGATGGCCACAAAAGTGCTTATGGATGGAAAATAGCTTGGATGAATTAAAATATTGTTCATTGGTTATGAGTTGCGGGTTTCAAGTTTTGGGTTTCGGGTTGTTTTTACTCGGAACTCTTAACTTAGAACTTTTTAACTACGCTTTAGCATTTTTTCTTTTCTTCCAAAAATAATCACTAAGTACATATAACGCTACCAATCCTAAAAAATACTTGAAATAGGATTCTGGTTGTCCATCACCGCTAACGGTTGTGAAAAGTCTTTCCCAACGTATTTTATGAATTCCTTTGCCATGAGTGTCCCAACTTAACCAAATGAAAACAGGTTTTCCTACGATGTGGTCTTCAGGAACATAACCCCAATAGCGACTGTCTTCAGAATTATGTCTATTATCTCCCATCATCCAGTAGTAGTTTTGTTGGAAAGTATAGCTAGTTACTTTTTTGTTGTCAATGTAAATATCATTACCAACTACTTTTAAGTCATGTTTTTCATAAACTGAAATTATTCTTTTATAATAGGGTAATGAATTCAAATTTAATGCAACAGTTTTTCCAGCTTCAGGAATATAAATAGGGCCAAGGTTATCTGCATTCCAATCAGGATTATGACTAAAAATATTAGATTCTCCTTCTTTTGAAACTATACGAGATACAGATTTTATGCCAGTTATATTTTTTAATCGACTTGCAGCTTCAGTTGTAAGTGCTCTTAAAATAAGGGTGTCTCTAGTTTCATTTTTGAATCCTCCACCATCTGTTGATCCTATATCTTGAAGCACATATTCAAAATCAATAGGTGTATTCATATCATAGGTTACATAATAAGAATATTGAGGTTTGGCTCTTTCTGGCAAGATTAATTCTTTACCATTAATGAAAACCACACCATTTTTTATTTGTAAAGAATCGCCAGGGGTTCCTTGACAGCGTTTTACATAGTTTGATTTTTTGTCAATAGGTTTAACAATACTTCTTCCTGAGGTATCAAAGAATTTATAAACAGTATCAGCTGGCCAATTGAAAACTACAATATCATTTTTCTTAATGTTTTGAAAACCAGGAAATCGGAAATAAGGTATCTGTGGCCAACTTAAATAAGATTTCTTTTTTATAACTGGTAAGGTGTCATGTACCATTGGCGCGGCAACTGCTGTCATTGGAGTTCTTGCCCCATAATGAAACTTGCTCACAAAAAGGAAATCACCTATTAACAATGATTTTTCCAAAGATGCTGTTGGAATAGTAAAGGGTTGCATTACATAAGTATGTACTAATGTTGCAACTACCACAGCAAATAGTATGGAGCTTATGGTATCTCCTGTTTTAGTAGCAGCTACTATACTGCGGTCAGAGATATACTTTACATCTTGAGTATAATTGATATAATAAATATAAAATCCGAAAGTAAAAATTCCTAACCACGTGTCAGCACTTGATTTCTTCCCAAAACTTCTCAAAGTCTCTACCCACACTACTGGAAACATTATTAAGTTGATTACAGGTATAAAAAGTAATAGAGTCCAAAGAGTTGAACGTCCTATTATTTTCATTAAAACAATAGAATTGTATACAGGAACAAAGGCTTCCCATCTTTTTCTTCCTGCTTTTTCATATAATTTCCAAGTTCCTAAACCATGAATAATTTGAACTGCTAAGAAAAATATAAACCATTGAAATAGTGTCATAATGATAAGTTTAAAAGTTTATGAGTGTATATGTTTATCTAAATATAGTTTTGTTACTGATTTTGAAAATTGTTATTTTTAAATGGAATGTAAATCTAAAACATCCTTCATAGTGAAAACTCCTTTTTTGTCAATTATCCATTCGGCGGCTATTATGGAACCTAAAGCAAATCCTTCTCGGTTATGGGCTACATGTTTGATTTCTATAAAATCAATTTCAGAATTATAGATAATGGTATGTGTGCCAGGAACATTTTCTTTTCGTTTCACCTCTATAAACAAGTCATCTTCTTTTGGGTTTTCAATAGACCAATCATTTTTATCAGTATGATTGATAATAGTGTTGGCAAGTGTAATAGCTGTTCCGCTCGGTTTGTCAAGTTTTTGAGTATGATGAATTTCTTCCATCGAAACTTTATATTCTTTAAATTTCGACATTAGTTTTGCTAAATAGTCATTCAATTCAAAGAATAAATTCACTCCTAAGCTGAAATTTGAACCATATAGAAATGCGCCATTTTTGCTTTCACATAGTTTGACCATTTCATCATAATTCTCAAGCCAGCCTGTTGTTCCTGAAACTACTGGAATTCCTTGATTGATACATGCGGAAATATTTTCAACAGCAACATTTGGCATACTAAAATCAATAGCAACATCAGCATTTGTTAGTCCTTCAAATGTATTGGAACTGGTTTTTTTAAGTACAATTTTATGTCCTCTTTCCAAAGCAATTTTTTCAATTACTTTGCCCATTTTCCCATATCCAAGCAAGGCTATTTTCATCTAAAATCTATAATTAAAAGTCAAACCAATATTTGGTTTTGCATTGATTTCATTTTGATAAACATCGGGAGCAAATGATA
>NZ_JBMOGV010000022.1:0-24374 GCF_049318185.1 Flavobacterium sp.
TGTTGTCACCCAAGGAGAAGAAGTTAAAACACTTCGTGTGATTAAACGATAATATAATTAACTAAATTTTTAAAACCCTCTTCAAGAAATTGAAGGGGGTTTTTTATTTTGACTTGTTAGTTACTTATTTCAAGTTGTTTTTTTATACATTTGACTTTTATACAATCTTTGTAGTACTATTAAATAAATTTTTAAGAAATATTAATAACTGTATGTCAATTAAATCTATTTCAGTTATTGAAGTTAATGACACAAAATGGTCTGATATTGTATCATCTTCCCTCGAATATGATTTTTATCATACAAAGTCCTATCATCAATTAGAAATAAATAAAAGACCTGTTTTATTTGTTGCCTATTTTGATAAAGATTTTATCGCTATCCCTTTTCTAATTAGAAATATAGAAGGAACACCCTATTTTGACTGTACCTCTGTTTACGGATATAGCGGTCCAATAAGCAATATTGAAATTAAAAAAATAACAAGAGCTCATTTAGATTTTTTTCAAGAAGAGCTTATGCATTTCTTTAAAATTAATACTATTATCACTGCTTTTTCAAGATTACATCCTTTACTGTCTAATAGTTTAGTATTTAAAAATTTTGGTAACTTAGTTAATGTGAATGACACTGTTTCTATTGATACTACTCTTCCTGAAGAAGAACAAAAGAGGCACTATAGAAAATCTAGTAAGTATGAAATAAATCAATTAAGAAAGCAAGGTATTGTTGTTTATCAAGCGGAAAGTAATGAGGATATAAACGATTTTATATCTATTTATAAAAGCACGATGAAAAAAGTTGCCGCCTCAGAAGATTACTTTTATGATGTAGCCTATTTTCATCATTTTTTGAGCTGTCCCTGCTTTGATAAAATTATTTTGCTTGCGAAATATAATGATACAATATATTCAGGAGCTGTTTTTACTATTGCAAATGGTATAATGCAATACCATCTTTCGGGTTCATTAGAATATGAGGGGAAGTATTCATTAATGAAGTTAATCATAGACGAAGCAAGAATTTTAGCCACTAATCTAAAATTAAAATTTTTACACTTAGGGGGTGGTTTTGGAGGTAGTGATAAAGATACTTTATTTCAATTTAAATCTGGATTTTCGGATTTAAGATTTCAATATCAAAATTGGAATCTTATTGTAGACAAATCTATTTATGATGCACTTAACGAACAATTAAAAATAGATCACAATAGTACTATTTTTTTTCCTTTGTATAGAACCAAAAAACCCATGAAACCTAAAATTTATATTTTTGGATGTAGCGGTCACGCTAAAGTTGTTATAGATATTTTGTTATTAAATAACGAAGAAATACTATCCATTTATGATGACAAACCTATTGCTGGTGAATTATTAGGAATACCTGTTTTTGATTATAATAAGGTTGACTTCTTACATCCAGATAATCAACTGATTATCGCTGTTGGTGACAATTTTAAACGAAAATTGCTTTCTAAACGATGGAAAGGGCAGTATAAAACAAGCATTCATCCTAAAGCTGTCGTTTCATCTCACACAAATATTGGCAAAGGAACGGTGGTAATGTCAAGTGCCATCATTAATTCAGGTGCCTCTATTGGAAATCATGTTATTATTAATTCAGGCGCATTAGTTGAACACGATTGTATTATAAAGGATTTTGTTCATGTTTCTCCTATGGCTGCATTAGCTGGTTCAGTAATCGTTGAAGAAGGTTCTCAAATAGGCATTAACGCTACCATAAGACAAGGCATAAAAATCGGTAAATGGGTTACTATTGGAGCTGGAGCAGTTATCGTAAAAGACGTGCCAGATTATGCTGTGGTAGTGGGAAATCCGGGAAAAATAATTAAATATAACAAATAAAAAAAAAGAGAAAAATTAAATTTTCTATTTTTTTATTTAAGATTTATTTTATGTTTTAAAAGTATCTTTGAATTTAGAAATCATCTTTTCAAAGGTGCTTTTTTCTATTTCCTCGTTATCATTATCACTTCCATATCCGTATCCATACCCATAGTTATAATTGTACCCATACCCGTAACTGTAATTGTATTTGTATTTATAACCATAAACATATATTAATCCCACACTGTTAACAATATAAGCTATTTTCTTTATTTTTCCTTGTAAATGCAAATCTCTTGAATACTCTACTATATGCTTATCAGTCATATCAGCACGAGTTACATAAATTACTAAATCTGATAAATATGTAATTAATAATGTATCAGTAACTAATAAAGTTGGAGCCGAATCTACAATGATATAATCATATTCTGCTTTAACAATGTTTAGCAATTCTTCAAATCTTCCATTAGATATTAATTCTGCAGGATTTGGTGGAATGCTACCTGAAATTATAACATCTAAATATTGGTTGTCTAATATATTTTTATTGATAATTGATTTGTATTCTACTTCTTGATTGTATAAATAATTAGTCAAGCCTATTCTCTCTTTTTGAAGACCAATGTATTTATGTAACTGTGGATTTCTTAAATCACCTCCAATTATTAATACTTTTTTCTTCATTTGGGTCAAGATTAACGCTAAGTTGATGGCGTTAAATGTTTTACCTTCTCCTTTGATACTTGAAGTAGAAAAAATGACGTATGCATCTTTTTTGTTGTTTACAGGAAGTAAATAGTTAATATTGGTTCTCACATTTCTATAAGCTTCAGCTAGCACTGTTCGATCATTAACATGAATATATCTATCCTCTTTTATGAAAGGTATTTCACCAATAATAGGAATATCATTCACGATGTTTTTTACATCTATTTTATTATGAATTTTATTATCGAAATAGAATTTTGCGAAAATCAATAGTAATGGTATTCCTAATCCTATTATTAGTGCTATAAGATATATAGAATTATTGTTAGGAGCCACCTTGTATCCATTACTAGAAGCATATTCTAACACTTTTACGGATGGTTGCGTAATAGCCATATTTATTCCAGCTTCTTCTCTTTTTTGAAGTAGTAATAAATATAAACTTTCTTTAATGTTTTGTTGTCTTTCAATTGATCTAAAAATTTTCTCTTTTTCTGGTACACTACTGTATAAACTATTATTTTTTGACTGTATATTTTTTATATTTTTTATTGAAGCTTGAATTTCTTCTTTATAAAGTTTAATAGCAGAAAAAATATTTTCTTGTAATGCAGGTAGTTTTTCGTTAATACTTTTTAAAGTTGGATTGTTTTTTCCTGCACTTATCATTAGTTTATCTCGCTCACTAATTAAATCGTTATAAGCGCTAACAAATAAATTTACATTAACATTTAAAATACCAATGTTTGTTGGAAGTGCTTTAAAGTTAGAGCCTGGTTTAATGCCTATTCCTAAAAAAGTTGACATTGCCATTTGATTTTCTAAATCCAATATTTTTTCTTCGTAAGTAGATTTTCTACC
Source organism: Flavobacterium sp. (assembly GCF_049318185.1). Lineage (GTDB taxonomy): Bacteria > Bacteroidota > Bacteroidia > Flavobacteriales > Flavobacteriaceae > Flavobacterium. The sequence goes on from NZ_JBMOGV010000022.1 coordinate 3,420, forward strand.
GGCTGTTATACCAGAAAATTCTGCAATTGAATTCATGTCATTTTTTTTCTTGTAACTTATTTTATAATTTTCTATAGAATCCAATTCATTAACTAAGTATTGAAATCTATCATTTACAAATTGTATTGTATTTTTAAATGCTAATTGTCGGTCTTTTATTCCATCTTCATTATATACTTTAATTAAGCAATTTACAATGTCTTTGGATTTTTCTTGGTTTAACCCTCTCATTGATAGCACCACCACATCACTTTCGTCTGTCAAAACACTAGCACTAACACTACCACTTAAATAACCAACCACTTCACTTAAGGATAATTTTTGAATCAAATATTTTTTGTTGTAATAAACAGCTAATTGTCTGGTGTTTGATTTTATTTTAAAAGGAATAGTATTGATAACGTATTTTTTGTCAAAAATCATTTCTTTATTCCCTAACTCCTCAATTTTAAATCCTTTTTTTGTAATGGTCAAATTAAGACTTAAAGATTTTTCGTCTAACTCATCAGCAGTGCTTAGCCATTCAATTTTGACAGGGCAGTTTTTCCACTGTTCTGAATTCATAATTCTTCCTGGCAAATAATAAGTAGTTGTTAAATTTAATTCTCGGGCTACTTCCTTTAAAATTCTATTTGATTTTATGATTTGTAAATCATTTCCAAGTTTGGCTTTACTTTTACCTACAATAAAAACACCTTCTGTTGACATTTTGAAGGGTGAATTGGAATTATCCAATATTTTGATTTTTGCAGAATTCTGATAAACAATAGGGGTGTATCTTAAATAAAAATTTGCTATGAATAGTGTAGCCGCTGTAAAACCAACAAACCAAAACCAAAATGGTAAATACTTGTTGATTTCTAAACGAATATCGAAACCCTTTTTGTTTTCTTGTGTGCTAAATTGGTTTTCCATAAATTGTTATTTAGTCAAAAGTAGGTAAAGAGACAAACCGGTAAAAAACGCACTTAATAATCCTGTGTAATTTGTAATATAACCAGCAGAATGTACCTTAGGGCCATTAGGATAAACATAAATAATATCATTTTGTTTGATATAGTAATATTCGCTATTGAACCAGTCTGTTTTTCTCATGTCTATATGTCCATAGGTTCTTTTACCATTTTCTTCTCTAATAATCAAAATATCATTTCTTTTACCAGACATGCTTAAATCACCAGCAGCACCAATTGCTTGAATTAACGTTTTGTTTTGTTCGAAAAAAGGATAGACACCTGGGCTTGAAATATCTCCGAGAATAGTTATTTTTGCATTAGCTACTCTAACAATTACTGTAGGGTTGGTTAATTGGCTTTGTTCTATTAATATTTTTTCTATCAAATCTTCCACTTCACTAGTAGTTTTGCCCGCTACTGGTATATTTCCCAAAATAGGGAAACTGATGTTGCCATCAGTATTTACCAAATAACCATTTAACATCATTGAATTATCATTACCAGATGTTGATCCTGAATTATAGAATTTTGCGTTGAAAGGTAAGGCACTCTCTGGGTTAATAGCGGATACGTTAATTGATAAAATATCATTAAATTGGATATTATTTTGGGTGTAAATTACTTTTGTTTCGGGTTTGTCCTTTATATCTTGAAAATAAAGAATATCTCTTTTTGTACTACATGAAATTAAAGTAAGTAATAGGAAAGCTAAATATATTATTTTTTTCATGTTATTGTAATTTTCAATTATTTTGAGCGATGAATAGTATTTTTTAAAAAAAAATATTTGACGTGCAAAAGTAAAAATTATTCTTATCATTCCTATTTTTAAAGAGAGAATAATTGATTATTTTTTTAATCAATATATAGGAATTATTTGTATTTAATTCATTTGTTTGTATTCAGGAACTAGTTGTTTGATAGCTTTAATAATTTCATCATAATTGTTTACAAAGGCCTCTTCAATTAAAGTTGAAATTTGTTTATTTATGGTTATGTAGTCCTCACAAACTTCAATGGCAATTAGTATTTTTTCGTGATGTGTTTTTACATTTTTTGCGCTTTCATTTAGTAACTCTTCATATAATTTTTCGCCAGGTCTTAATCCGATAATTTCAATTTTTATATCTATATCAGGTTTGAACCCTGCAAGACGTATCATCTTTTTGGCTAGATCTAAAATTTTAACAGGTTTTCCCATGTCAAAAATAAAAATTTCACCTCCTTTGCCCATAGAGCATGCTTCTAGTACTAGTTGGCAAGCTTCTGGTATTGTCATGAAATATCTAATCACTTCAGGATGTGTAAGCGTGATGGGTCCGCCTTTCTTTATTTGTTTAGTAAATAAAGGCACTACAGACCCATTAGATCCTAGCACATTTCCAAATCTAGTGGTGATAAACTTTGTTGCATTTTGTGTTTTACCATTCAGAATGTTGAAGTGTTTTGATTGTACATACATTTCAGCAATTCGTTTGCTTGCGCCCATTATACTACTTGGATTTACCGCCTTGTCAGTAGAAATCATGACAAAATCTTCCACATGATATTTTAAAGATAAATCTGCAATATTTTTAGTCCCTAAAACATTGGTTAATACGGCTTGATTAGGATTCTCTTCCATTAATGGTACATGTTTGTAGGCAGCAGCATGAAATACAATATTGGGTCTTGTTTTCTTGAATATTTGTTCAGAAATCTCTAAATTTCTTATATCGGCAATTATGGTTTCGATTTTTAAGTTAGTATTTATAGCATTTAATTCAAGAACCAAATGATGAAGAGGCGTTTCTGCTTGATCAATCAATATTATTTTTTCAGCATCATAGTTAAGAATCTGCCTAACGATTTCGCTACCTATAGAACCTGCAGCACCAGTAATTAAAATTGTTTTTTTTGCGAGTCTTTGCTTAATTTCATCTGTGTCTAATACAATTGGATTTCTTTCTAGTAAGTCTGTAATTTCAAAATTTTTAATTTCTTTGGCTATGTTTTCTGCATTTTGAAAATTTGAAACTATTGGCGCCATAAATACTTTAAAATTGTATGTAATACAACTTTCCACTACACTGTTTCTTTCTTCGATTGATAATTTACTATCTGCAATTATTATAGCCTCTGCTCCAGCTAATCTTATAGTTAATGGGACACTTTTTTTTAATTTAAAAATGGGCAAATTCAAAATTCTTTTATCGCTATTTTCATTTGTTTTATCAATAAAACCAATGATATTAAATCTTTTAGGATTTTCGCTTGCTAACGCGTTTGCCACAGAAATCGCATTTGCATCTAATCCATAAATAATGATATTTGTTTTGTTTTTATTTTCAACTTTATTTATAAAATTTTCGAAAATATGTTTTACAATAATTCTAAACAATAATAATAAACCAAGTGATAATAAAGCATTTAATAAAGAAGCTGTTAAAATTGCAATTTTAGGTTTTCCTATGTATAGCAGGAAATAATCAATAAATACAATAATTCCAAAAGTTAAAAATTGTGACAAAAATAATTTTATGGCATCAATTTGAGATGTATGGCGTATTATGCCAGAATAAGTTCTTAGTGCTAAAAAGAAAAAAATATTGACCGATAGATAAAAGAAAAAAATAGAATAAAAATGAGTAAGAAGAATATAGTTTAATTCTAGTTCTTTAAAAATATAAAATGTTATAATTCCTGAAAAAATAACAATTAAAATATCTAATAAAAGTACCACCCAATTTGGTAAGTACTTTAATTTATTAATATTTATCATGTAATTTTTTTTCAAAATACTACTTTAAAAAGTGTGATTTCCAAATATAAATAAAAATTAGAAATAATTGTTTAAACATTCTTTTATTCTTTGTCTGTCTTGTTTAGATAGGTTTGATCCAGAAGGTAAACACAAGCCATTTTTAAATAAATTTTCTGAAATGTTTCCACCATAATAGGGTTCGTTTTTGAAAATAGGTTGTAAATGCATTGGTTTCCAGAGCGGTCTGGTTTCAATATTTTCTTTTTCAAAAAACAATCTCAAATCTTCTCTATTCTTATTTTGATTTTCTTTATCATTAAATAAAATGCTCGATAGCCAACAATTAGAATAATAATCTTCATTAAATTCAGAAAAAAGAGAAACTTCTTCAATGTTTTTGAAAATTGTATCGTAAAAATTATGCATTTCTCTTCTTAAAGAAACATGTTTATCAAGGATTTCCATTTGCCCACGACCAATGCCTGCGCAAATATTACTCATTCTATAGTTATAACCAATTTCGCTGTGTTGGTAATGTGGTGCATTATCTCTAGCTTGTGTGGCTAAAAAAATAGCTTTTTCTATGTGCTTTTTGTCTTTACTTACAATTGCTCCACCACCAGAGGTAGTTATAATTTTATTTCCATTGAATGATAACACACTAATGTCCCCAAATGTGCCACACTTTTGTCCTTTATAACTACTTCCAAAAGCTTCAGCGCTATCTTCAAGAATTGGGATTTCATAGTGATCAGCAATTGCTCTAATTTCTGTGACTTTATATGGCATTCCATATAAATGTACCGTTATTATCGCTTTTGGTTTCTTTCCTTTTGCCATTCTATCTTTAATGGCAGTTTCTAGAGCTTCAGGGCATATATTCCAAGTATCTTTTTCACTATCTATGAAAATAGGTTTTGCGCCCAAATAAACTATAGGATTTGCAGAGGCAGAGAAAGTCATACTCTGACAAATTACTTCATCCCCTGATTTAACGCCTAACAGTAGTAAACCTAAATGTAGCGCAGCTGTACCTGAGCTTAAAACTCCAACATGTACTTCATTGGATAAATAGGAAGCAATATCATTTTCAAAACCCGTTACATTTGGCCCAAGAGGTGCTATCCAGTTACTAGAAAACGCTTCATCAATATATTTTTTTTCATTACCACCCATATGTGGCGAGGAAAGCCAAATTTTAGGTTTATCCATTTTGGGAACTATTTTACTATTTTTAACGAATTAAATATTTTCAAAATTATAATTAAATTATAAATTTTTAATTCATTTTAATTTTTTTCTACTATAAATTTATTTTTAGGCAAAATTACATCGTAATGTTTGCTAATACACTATAAATTAGATAAAATAATCTATTTTTGAATTCTGAAACTAAATTTACTATGATTTCACTATTTAAAAAGAAACCTAATTTGGTTGATCTACTACCTGATGGATATATTGATATCCATTCTCATATTTTGCCTAATATTGATGATGGTTCACAATCAATTCAAGAAACGTCACTATTGCTTGAACAAATGTCTTTGCTTGGTATAAAGAAATGTATAGCAACTCCACATACTATGCCTAATGTTTGGGACAATTCAGCTGATTTTATTCAAGAAACTTTTTTAAATACAAAAAATCAATTGCCAAAACATCTTGCTGAAATGTTACACAGTGTTAGTTCGGAATATATGATGGACGAAACTTTTATTGAACGTTTTCAAAAAGAAAAATTATTGGCAGTAAAAGATACTATTGTCTTGGTAGAAATGTCTTATTTAAACCCTACTGTAGACTTAAAAAACATTTTATTTCAATTGCAAATGAAAGGATATATCCCTTTACTGGCCCATCCAGAACGTTATTTGTATTATCACAATTCTAAACAAGACTATATTAGATTAAAAGAACTTGGTTGTTTATTCCAATTGAATTTATTGTCCACTATGGGTTACTATGGTAAATCGGTTACTACTGTTGCAGACTATTTATTAGCCAATAATTTAATTGACTTTGTGGGTTCCGATATTCATCATGATCGTCATGTAGCTGCATTTTATCAAAGGATAAGAATTAAATCTCAAAAAGAACTAATTGAAGCTATGAATAAAAATAGCCAATTAGAATAAATATTTCAAACTATATTTTTTAAATATTACTTCTCTTACTTCTTCTCTGTTTTATTCTGCTATATATAGATGAAATTAAAAGAAAGGTAACTCCAGTTATAATAATGATTGTTATTTTATCATTTTTAGTCAATATGAAGTATTCAATATAGAATACTTTTAACAATACACAAAAGGCTACAAAAATTGAAAATAAACGTAAAAATTTATTATTCTCAATCAATCCAATCAACAAAATAATTATTAAACACACTAATAAAATTATGGAAAAAGGTATTATATGATTATAATCTAAAATGCTTACAACATCATTTTGTTTAAAAGTATGCTGACTTATTGTGTGATATAATACAGTTATAAAATCAAATTCTTTGCATACTGTTATTATTCCAAATAGGCTAGTTATGACAATAATTAAATCTTTAAAATAGCTTTTTTCAGTTTTTGTATTAATGATAGCACTTAAAATTTTATAACCTAAAGCTATTTCGAGAAGGAATTCAGCGTAATGAAATAGGCTTTCAATTGATATAATTCCATCATAAGTAATATCATATTTGAAAGTATATGGGAATTCATAGAATCCTATAAATGTTAAGATAATAAAAAGTAAAAATGTTAAATACTGAAATTTAATACTTTCTTTTTCATAAATAGTTTTTTCATATCTTGAAATATATAAAACTAAAATAGAAGATACTATGGCGAAAACTCTAACGGAATAATATAAATCTCCAACAAAATAAAGAAGCATCGAAAAACTTATCCAAATTATAAAAACAAAAAGACTCACTAAGTTGAAAGTACTCAAGAAATTTAAAAATTTTTCTCGGTTTAACCATTTGTTTGACACATGAAACTTCGTAGTTTGTAAGCTGTTTTTCACAATCCATATAGCCAATAAAATGATGCCAATATTTATAAATCCACTACTAATAAATTCTTCATTTATACTTTGTACTTTGGTAATTATAAGGGTAAGTCCAATGATTAAATAAACTAATTTTAAAATAAGTAAAAATGTTAGGAATGCTGAGGTCCATAATAAGATTCTATTGTGTCCCGCTTTAGCATAAAAAATTAAGCAAACGGCTAATGTTCCAAAGAATATTTCAAAACTATATTCTTGAAATAGTAATGTAAATAAAAGTGATAGTAGCAACAAAGTAGAAATCTCTACTGATACTATTTTGCCATGTAAAATCGAGGTTTTTTTATTTAGATATATTGATAAACCGTTAACTATAATTACGCTAATTATAGGTATAATATTATATGTTATAGTAAAATATTTGTTGAGTATAATAGCATTTATATATAAAAATAATATCAAGTTTATCCAATAAAACAGTTTGTAGATAGGTTTTTTATCTTGAAATAGAAAAGACAAACTAATACCATTAAACAATAAAAAATACAGAAGATTACTACTGAAAAACAACTCAAATTCATTAGTATTTGAATTATAAATCAATTGACGAAGTGTGAAAATTGCTAAAAAACCATAAGCAAAAAATGCATTTACTATATTATTGTAAGTGTCCTCTTGTTTCTTTGAAATAAGATGTACTATTACAGTGTAAATAATTATACAACAAAAAACATAGGTGTATGTATAACTATATCTTATAATCAATAATTCAAAGAGTAATACATAAAAGTATATAGTTGTAAAGGTTAAAATTTCACTTCTTTTTAAGGTTAAATAATTTAGTATAAAAACCGCAATAGGCACAAGGATAAAACCAGAAACTATGTAATAGTTATGATAAGAAAAGATATAGTTTGGCAACCAATTATTTGCAAAGATAGTAGCGTGAGCTAGAGTCAAAAAGATAATTATTGCAACACTTAAATAGTAAAATATAGTTTTATTCTTTTTATGATAAAAAATGGATGCACAAAGCCCTAAGATACCGGGAATAAAACAAGCTAAAAGTTTGTTGAATATCTCCCATGAAAACTTTAAATTTAAATTACCACCATCATGAACACGATTGGACTTATTAGATAATATTTTTGAAAGATTATTAATTGTATTTCCATTTCCAGTATCAAAGTAGTAATAGATAGCAAGTAATATGAGCGTAACACCAATAGTTTTAAATATTATTGATGAGTAACTTTCAATACCTCTTATTTTCTTTTTATAGACTCGGTTAGTTTTTTGTTTGTTTATTTCCATTATCTGGTAATATGTTTAGTGCATCGTTTTACTATATTATTTGCAAATATATTGAAAAACCATATCTTGAAATGAGATTTATTATTTTCCAATATTTGTATGTAAACTTCTTTAATTTTTTCCATTAAATTCTTCCATAGTATATTTTTCTGTAGCATTTATTCCTTGAGGTATTAAAACCTTTTTAATTGTTACTACTAGAATTTTCAAATCTAATAACATGCTAACATTATCAACATACCAAACATCATGTTCAAATTTTTTGGTCCAAAGAATTGAATTTCTACCATTTATTTGCGCCCAGCCGGTTATTCCTGGTTTCACATTATGTCTTCGTTTCTGATTGTCATTATATAAAGGTAAATATTCAGGTAGTAATGGTCTGGGGCCAACTAAACTCATATGCCCCAAAACAACATTTATCAATTGAGGGATTTCATCTATTGAAGTTTTACGTATAAATTTTCCAACGGATGTTGTTCTTTCAAAATCAGGTAATAGTGCTCCTGCCTTATTTCTCTTGTCATTCATCGTTTTGAATTTTATAATTCTAAAGATTTTTTCTCTATGCCCAGGTCTGTTTTGAAAATAGAAAGGTTTTCCATTATTTAAAATAAATAGAAGTAGGGTAACAACAATAAATAAAGGGCTTACGATGATTAGTCCGATAAATGCTGCTATAAAATCAAAAAAAGATTTCACATACTTTAGATACATATTTTTTTAAATTGTTTAAGAAAAATTAAAAAATCAATTCTGTGGGCAAACTTACTATATAAATTGATATATTTTAATGTATCTATCATTACAAGTTATTAATTTTAAATAAAATGATTAAATTTACAAATTATAATTGTTGGATATAGGCCTTCAAAAACATATAAATTATTACTTAGCAATGCAAAATTCAAGAATCGCTAATGAATGGGATTTAGTGATAAAAGGTTCTACTTCTCTTTTTGATTTACGATTTAAAGATCTTTGGAATTATAGAGATTTATTATTCATGTTTGTGAAGCGAGACTTCGTTAGTTTCTACAAGCAAACCATTCTTGGCCCTTTGTGGTTTTTTATTCAACCTATTTTTACTACCCTAGTATTTACATTTATTTTCGGAAATCTTGCAGGTATTAGTACGGATGGTTTGCCTCAACAGTTATTTTATTTAGCTGGAATTATTTCTTGGAATTATTTTTCAGATTGTTTAACCAAAACAAGTACTGTTTTTAAAGACAATGCTGCTATTTTTGGTAAAGTATATTTTCCAAGGTTAATTATGCCTTTAAGTATTGTTGTAAGTAACTTGGTTCGATTTGGCGTACAGATGTTATTGTTTTTATTGATGATGATGTATTTTTATTTTTTTCCTCAGACAAATGCTACTTTTCATTTGACTTATGCTGTTTTATCGGTGCCCTTTTTAGTTGTATTGATGGCTTTATTAGGATTGGGTATTGGGTTGATTATTACTGCAATGACCACAAAATATAAGGATTTAACTTTTTTAGTGACCTTTGGTGTTCAGCTTTTAATGTATGGAACCACTGTAATTTATCCTTTAAGTGAAGCAAAGAAAAAATTTGGAGGAATGTCAAAATTAATTGAATACAATCCCATGACAGGAATTATTGAAGCCTTTAGGTATTCCTTTTTGGGAAAAGGAGCGTTTAGTTTGTGGAGTATTGGTTACTCATCAATAATTACTGTATTTATTTTATTTTTTGGAATCCTACTATTCAATAAAACCGAAAAGAATTTTGTAGATACTATATAATGAGCCGACCAGTAATACAAGTTGAAAACTTATCAAAAGCCTACCAAATTGGACAAATAGGAACAGGTACTATTTCGCGTGATTTGGAGCGTTTTTTTGTTACTAAAATCCTCGGAAAAGAAGATCCTTTTTTGAAAATAGGAGAGACTAATGTAAGAAGCATTAAAGGACAAAGTGATATTGTTTGGTCTTTAAAAGACATCAATTTCGATATACATCAAGGCGATGCTGTGGGTATCATTGGTAAGAATGGAGCAGGGAAAAGTACTTTACTAAAATTACTTTCTCGGGTAACAAGTCCCACTACAGGAGAAATTAAAGTTAAAGGAAGAATAGCAAGTCTATTGGAAGTAGGGACAGGTTTTCATCCTGAGTTATCAGGAAGAGAGAATATTTATTTGAATGGAGCGATTCTTGGCATGCGAAAAAAAGAAATCACCAGAAAATTGGAAGAGATAATTGATTTTTCGGGAGTTGAACGTTATATCGACACGCCTGTAAAACGGTATTCTTCTGGTATGTATGTTCGTTTAGCCTTTGCTGTTGCCGCGCATCTAGAAAGTGAAATCCTTATTGTAGATGAAGTTTTAGCTGTTGGTGATGCTGAATTTCAAAAGAAATGTCTTGGTAAAATGGGCGATATAAGTAAAGGAGAAGGTAGGACTGTATTGTTTGTCAGTCATAATATGGGGGCTGTTCAGAATTTATGTACTAGAGGGATAATTCTTGAGAACGGCCAGTTAGTATTTGATGGAGCTATTAATGAATCTATTTCTAAGTATTTGCAAGGAAATTCATTCTCAAATGAACTTATAGATTCTAGAGGACGAAAAGGTAATGGAATTGTTAAATTTGAAAAGGTAACTGTTTATGGTAATGATGAATCACAAAATGTAGTTTCTGGACAAAAATTAAATATTTTGTTTAAAATACAAAATAATCATAGTATTTCATGCAATAGAATTAGATTTGATGTTCGAATTGAGGATGATTTTGGACAACGGTATTCTTGGGTGAGCTCTAGTTTAGTTAAAATTAATAATGAACTTGTACCTGAATCTATTTTGATTCATTATCCAAGAAATAATTTTAATAATGGAATCTATTATGCAACTATCTTTTTGACTGTTGATGATGAGGTAGCAGATTTTATTGAAAATGCATTTCAGATAATTGTTGAGAATGGCGATTTTTTTAATAATGGAAAGATTGTGCCAGAAAAACAGAGCAAAATCCTAATGGATTTTGATATGATTTTTAGTTAAATAAAAAAGATGAGACAACTAATAGTACAAATTCTTCTTAAAATTTATAATTTTTATTTAAAAAAAGATAGATTAAAAAGGTTAATAAAAATTATAATTGGAGATAAAAAAATCATCATAACTTTTAATGGATTTAAAATTTATACAAGTAATAATTCAGCAATAGAATCCAGTATACTTTTTGGAGAATATTCAGAACAAATTATTTTGGATTTAATAAAAAAATACGCCAATAAAAATTACAATTTAATTGATATTGGGGCTAATGTTGGAATTCACTCTTTGACCGCCGCAACCATCAATAATAAAATAGAAGTTTTTTCTTTTGAACCAGAACCTTCTAATTTTTTAAGTTTTATTAAAAATATCGGATTAAATAATATTGAAAATATTAGACCTTTTAGAATGGGTTTAGGAGATGTTGTAGGCAACAATATGCTAAATATAAATAAAGGATGGAACAAGGGTAAACATTCCATAAAAGTAAATTTTGCTCCAAATTTTAATGAGAGAATTAGTATTCCAGTAACTAAATTAAATGCTTTTAAAGATAATATTATAGGTGAAAATTTTATTGTAAAAATAGATGTTGAAGGGTTTGAGAGAGAAGTAATAGAAGGTGCTGATGAAATTTTTAAAAAGTTTGACAATTGTATTTTAATAATTGAATTAATTACAGAAATTAACGATTTAGAAATTTGTAAAAAAATTATAAGTTCACTAAAAGAAAAAGATTTTGAACATATTTATAAAATTAGTAATCGTGTTGACTTAATTTTGGTTGAAGATTATGAAGGAAGTGCTGATTATATTTTCATTAAAGGAAAAGACGCCATTGAAAGTATTCAAAATAATTAATCCGCAATAATGCGAGTAGGTTTTAATCCACATAAAGACAAACCAAACGAAGAAACTGAGTTTACCCATCAGGTTATAATTCCTGTTTATATACCTAATCACGAAGATTACTTTAAAGATAGTTTTAAAATTTTCAAGTTATGTTTGGAGTCCTTGGTCAAAACCATTCACAATAGAACATTCATTAGTGTCATTAATAATGGTTGTTGCATAGAGGTAGAACATTTTATAAATGAATTATATAACGAAAAAAAAATACACGAAATTATTCATACAATTAATATTGGGAAGCTAAATTCAATTGTTAAAGGACTTGTAGGAAACAACATTAAACTTGTTACAATAACAGACTCGGATGTTTTGTTTCTCGAAAATTGGCAACAGGAAACAGTCAAAATATTCAATGCTTTTCCAAAAGCTGGAGTTGTTGGTATTGTACCACAGTTTAGAAATTTTTCATATTTGTGTGGTAATTTGCTATTTGAGAATTTCTTTTCAGCTAAACTTAAATTTACCGAAGTAAAAAATCCCGAGGCAATGAAAAGGTTCTTACACAGCATTTGGGGCGAAGCCAGTTATAACCCGGCATATCTTAAATGGAATTTGACCATTGAAAGCGAAAAAAGCACTGCTATTGTCGGTTCTGGACATTTTGTGGCAACCTATAGAAAGGTTATTTTTGATCAAACTCAAACGTATTTTGAATATAAAATGGGTGTGGATACCGAACTTTATCTGGATGAAATTCCGCTAAAAAAAGGATTGTGGCGATTGACAACCCATGACAATTATGCCTACCATATGGGTAATGTTTTTGAAGATTGGATTCAGGAAACACTAGAAGGAATTGGTGGTAATAATACCTCTAAAAATCAAACCTTATTTGAAATTTCCGAAATCAAGAACTGCAGCAAAATAGGTTATTTTATTAAAAACAGGCTTTTCATCAAATTCTTTAATAAAAAACCTATCAGAAAATTATTTTATAAAATGAAAGGATTGCCAAAAGATGAAATAGCTAAATATTAACCTACTGAATTTACAAGGACAAGTATAAATTACTTATTTTTACTTCCATTTCAATATATTCTGATGCACACAAAACCTTATTTAATAGCAGAAATTGCACAAGCTCACGATGGGAGTATAGGAATATTGCATTCCTATATTGATGCTGTTGCCAAAACTGGTGTTCAAGCTATTAAATTTCAAATGCATATAGCCGAAGCGGAAAGTAGTATTCAAGAGCCTTTTCGTGTGCAATTTTCTAAAGAAGACGCTATCCGTTATGATTATTGGAAAAGGATTGAATTCAGTTTGGAACAATGGAAAGCCATTAAAAAGCATTGTGATGAGGTAGGTTTGGATTTCATCTGTTCTCCCTTCAGTAATTTGGCAGTTGATTGGCTAGAAGCAATTGGAGTTCAAGCTTATAAAATTGGTTCAGGGGAAGTAACTAACTTTCTTTTATTAGAAAAAATTGCTCAAACAGGTAAGCCATTACTACTTTCATCAGGAATGAGCAGTTTTGAAGAATTAGATATCACGGTTGCATTTTTAAAAAGTAAGAAAGTAGATTTTTCTATTTTACAATGCACCACTGCATATCCAACAAAACCTGAACAATATGGTTTTAATGTCATTTCCGAATTAAAAGATAGATATAAAGTTTCTGTTGGTTTTTCAGACCATTCTGCAAAAATTGCAACAGGGATAGCAGCTGTTGCCCTGGGAGCTGAAATTTTAGAGTTTCATGTGGTTTTTCATCGGGATTTGTTTGGTCCAGATGCTATTGCTTCTTTTACAATGGAAGAAACTAAACAATTAGTAGAAGCGGTAAATGCTATTTATATCGCTACAACTAATCCGATAGATAAAAATACCAATGAAAGTTATTTAGAATTAAAAACTATCTTCGAAAAATCATTAGCAATCAATAAAAATTTACCAAAAGGGCATAGCATTACCTTTGATGATTTAGAAACCAAAAAGCCAAAAGGATTTGGAATTTCTGCTGCTGATTTTGAAAAAGTACTTGGAAGAAAGTTAAGAACTAATATGTCTCAATGGGATTTTTTGAATGAAGAAGATTTAGAATGAGTACCAAAAGAAAAATAGCTGTAGTGATCACCGCAAGGCCTTCTTATAGCCGAGTAAAAACTGTTTTAACTGCTATAAAAAATCATGCTGAATTGGAGTTGCAACTTATTGTTTCTTCTTCGGCTTTGCTAGATAGGTATGGAAGTGCTGTTAATTATATTGAAAAAGATGGTTTTGAAATTGTTGCCAAAGTGTTTAATGTTTTAGAAGGAGAAAATCTTACTGCGGCAGCAAAAACTACAGGTATTGGTATACTAGAATTGTCAACTGTTTTTGATAATCTTCGTCCAGATATTGTAGTAACAGTAGCCGATAGATTTGAAACTATGGCAACTGCTATTGCTGCCTCTTATATGAATATTCCGTTGGCGCACATTCAAGGTGGAGAAGTTACCGGAAACATAGACGAAAAGGTTAGACATGCTATAACTAAATTAGCTGATTATCATTTTGTAGCTTCTGAAAAAGCCAAACAAAGGGTAGTTCAACTAGGAGAAAATCCAGCCATGGTTTTCAATACAGGTTGTCCTTCTATAGACATTGCACAAGAAGTGGCTAAATACAGTAAATTGACTTTCAATCCTTATAAAAAATATGGTGGCGTAGGTTCACAACCTATTTTGGATAATGGTTTCATCGTTGTGATGCAACATCCTGTTACCAATGAATACCAAGATTCACGTAAACATATTGAGGCCACACTCAGAGCTATACAAAAAATAAACAAACCAACTTTATGGTTTTGGCCCAATGTTGATGCTGGTGCCGATGGAACTTCTACTGGAATAAGAGCCTTCCGAGAAAAATATAAAATGGATAATGTTCATTTTTTCAAAAATATGGAAGCAGCTGATTTTTTAAATTTATTAAATTCATCGCTTTGCTTAGTAGGAAATTCAAGTGTTGGTATTAGAGAATGTGCCTATCTAGGGGTTCCTGTGGTTAATATTGGCTCGCGTCAAAACCGTCGTGACCGTGGACAAAATGTGGTCGATGTGACTTATGACGAAAACGAAATTGTAACAGCAGTCGATGCTATTCTAAAAAAACAAGAAAGACCAAAATCGGATGTATATGGCGGTGGTGATGCTGGTGACAATATAGCGAAGTTACTCAAAGAATTACCGCTTCAGTTTCACAAAACCATAACTTATTAATGAAGGTCTTGGTCATCATACCGGCGCGTGGCGGTTCGAAAGGTGTTCCCAAAAAGAACCTCAAAATTCTTGGAGACGAACCGTTGATTGCCCATGCCATTGCTTG
The DNA here is from genome assembly GCF_049318185.1 of Flavobacterium sp. GTDB lineage: Bacteria > Bacteroidota > Bacteroidia > Flavobacteriales > Flavobacteriaceae > Flavobacterium. The sequence goes on from NZ_JBMOGV010000022.1 coordinate 18,702, forward strand.
TGCCAAAGCCTCCAAAAAAACCACAAGAATAATAGTTTCTACCGATTCGGAGGAAATTGCTGAAGTGTCAAAACAATTTGGTAGTGAAGTGATTTTAAGACCCGAAGATTTAGCCACCGATACCAGTAATGTGGTCACTGCTGTGATACATGTTTACCAAGAATTAAAAGAAGATTTTGATGTTATTGTGTTGTTACAAACGACTTCACCGTTAAGAACTGCTACAGATTTAGACAACATTATCACCCTATTTGAAAAGGATAATAATATTGATGGCGTAATTAGTGTCGTTCCGATGGACGATATGCATCCGGCGCGAATGTACAATTTGGGTGACAACGATGCGCTCATTCCTTTTTTAACCGAAGGCGAAACTGCTAGAAGACAAGATTTACAACCTGTGTATTATCGAAATGGATGTTTTTATGCCGTGAAAACTGATGCTTTTTTCAAAGAAAACTCCTTTATGGTGGCCAATAAAAAAGCGTATGTTATGAATGCAGAATGGTTGGCTAACATTGATACCCCAAGAGATTTTAAGATAGCCGAAATACTATACCAAGACTGGAAAGATGAGAATATTAATCACTGAATCGGGCGATTTTAGTCCTAACGCTTTAGCCGAACTTCAAAAACATTTTGAGGTGATTCAACACGATTTTACATCTCTGGAAGCCTTGATAGAAAATATTGCTGAGGTTGACGTTTTGTTTGTTCGTCTCCGCTTCAAACTGACGAAAGAAATTCTCGAAAGAGCACCACAACTTCAATACATTTTAACCGCTACAACCGGTTTAGACCATATCGATACCGACTATTTTGAAAGCCGTGGCGGAAAAATCATTTCGTTGAAAGGCGAAGTCGATTTTTTAGGGTCGATTCCCTCAACAGCCGAAAATACTTGGGCTTTGCTATTGGCTTTGCTCAAGAAAATCCCCAGTGCTTTTGAAGACGTAAAAGAGGGAAATTGGCACCGAGATCATTTTAAAGGCAATAACCTTCGCGGAAAAAAAATAGGCATTTTAGGTTTGGGCAGAGTAGGAAAGCAAGTCGCTCATTTTGCCGAAGCTTTCGGTTTGGAGATTGGCTATTTTGATGTAGTAGCTCAAACCAATCAATATACAAGTTTTTCCAATCCACAGGAACTCTTTGCTTGGGCTGAAATCATAAGTATTCATATTCCATACAACACAGAAAATGAAAATTTTGTCAATGAGGAATTATTACAGCATTGTCAAAAAAAGGCGGTGTTAATCAACACTTCTCGTGGGAATGTTTGGGATGAAAATTGGGTAGCTGAATTGCTCAAGCAAAATAAAATATTCGGTATTGCGACCGATGTTTTACAAGATGAATTCAATAAAAAACAATTGCAAAGAAATCCTTTGGTCGAATTGGCTAACGAAGAATACAATATCATTATCACACCGCACATAGCCGGTGCCACTTATGAATCGATGGCGATGACGGAAGAATTTATAGTGTCTCAATTTTTAAAAACAACGACTTTATAAGATGTGCGGAATTGCCGGAATCATTGGGCCAAAAGCCAATAAGTTGACTATCCTGAAAATGCTTGAAGCCCAAAAGCATCGCGGTCCCGATTTTACCGCCGATTGGGAAATAGAAGGCAAAATCGCTTTGGGCCATAACCGTTTAAGTATCATTGATTTGTCTAGTAATGCCAATCAACCCTTTACAAGTGAATGCAAAAATTTTATTTTGGTTTTCAATGGAGAAATCTATAATTATATTGAATTAAAAAACGAACTTCAAACTAAATATCTTTTCAAGACACAATCAGATACCGAAGTGTTGTTGAATGCATATATAGAGTGGGGTGAAAGCTGTTTGGATAAATGCAATGGTATGTTTTCTTTTGCTATTTGGAATAAAAAAGAACAAACTCTTTTTGCAGCTCGCGATCGATTTGGTGTGAAACCCTTTTATTATTATTTTGATCATTCCACTTTTTATTTTGCTTCAGAAATTAATACCCTTTTTGCAGCTGGAATTCCTAAAGCCACTCATGATAAAGTTTGGCTCAACTTTTTTTCAGAAGGTAGTTATGGTTTGCCTAATGAAACTTTTTGGCAAAATATTGAACAGTTGCCTGGCGGACATTTTTTGACTTTAAAAGACAATTCGTTGCAGCTAAAAAAATGGTATCATTTTGAAGATAGCATATTTTTACTACAAAATCAATTTGATAAAAATGAGGAAGAATACATTATCCATTTACTTTTAAAATCAATCAATTTGCGTTTTCGAGCAGATGTTCCTGTTGGTTTTAACCTTAGCGGTGGTTTGGATTCTAGTACGCTTTTGGCTTTGATTGACCAGCAAGATATTGATAAATCAGCCGTTGAAGCTTTTACTTTTATAACTAATGATGAACGATATGATGAAATAAAATGGGTAAAAGCCATGTTGGAAAACAGATCTTTTCATTTGACAATTTGTCCTCTTTCTGCTAAAGAAATTCCTGGACTTTCCTTAAAAATGGCATTACATCAGGCGGAACCTTATGGTGGCATTCCAACAATTGCTTACTCAAAAATATTCCAAACATCTAGCCAAAACGGGGTGAAGGTTTTACTCGACGGACAAGGTTCGGATGAAGCTTGGGCAGGATATGATTATTATTTACATAACAATCAAAATGTTATACAAGGTGTTTCTAAATCGCCATTTAGAACAAATGTTATAGATAAAGATTTTGCAAATGAGTATCATAAAACAAGCTATCCAAAACCATTTGAAGAAGATTTATTGAACCTACAATATAGGGATTTGTTTTACACTAAAATCCCACGTGCTTTGCGTTTTAATGATAGGGTTTCTATGCTGTATGGTACAGAATTGCGGGAACCTTTTTTGGATTATGAGTTGGTGGAATATGTTTTCAGTCGTCCAAATGATTTCAAAATTAAGAATGGAGTTCAGAAATGGATGTTACGTAAAATAGCCGAAAAATTTCTGCAAAAAAAATTAGTTTTAACTCCCAAACGGCCTTTGCAAACCCCACAAAGAGAATGGCTCTCTGAAGACTTAAAAGATTGGGTAGTAGCTGAAGTGGAACTATTGAAAAATCACCGTTGGTTTGATTCCAAAACATTGCAAACCGAATTGGATTTATTTTTTAAAGGAGATAATCAAAGTAGCTTTCATATTTGGCAATGGATTAATGCTGCACAATTATTGAAATAATGACAAAAAAAAGTAATAACAAAATATTTATATTTCTTCCCGATGGTATCGGATTGAGGAATTTTGCCTTTACAAATTTTCATAATTTGGGACTAGAAAAAGGTTTTGAAATTATTTTTTGGAACGCTACACCATTTAATTTAGAATCATTAGGTTTTAAAGAGATAAAAATTGAAAATCCAAGAATTCATCCACTTACCGAATTTTATAAAAATGCCCAAATTCAAATTGAATTAAATCAAAATATAGTTCGAGCTAACGATACTGTTTATGACACTTATAGATTTCCTTTGACAAATAAAAATGTAAAGTCCTTTATAAAAAATACGGTTCATAAATTTATAATTTTTTTGAATAATTCTCCTCAAGGACTAAATAGAATTAAAGAAAAGATTAATCTACATGAACGAAAGACAAAATTATATTTTGATAGTCTAAAAACACTAAAGCAAGAAAAACCAGCTCTCGTTTTTTGTACTAATCAAAGAATAACGGCTGCAGTTGCTCCCATTCTTGCAGCTCAAGATATAGGAATACCTACAGCAACATTTATTTTTTCGTGGGATAATTTGCCCAAAGGCATAAAAATTATTAAAACTGATTTTTATTTCGTTTGGAGTGAACATATGAAAAATGAACTACAATATTACTATCCTGAAATTAATGAAGGTCAAATTTATATCACTGGAACACCACAATTTGAACCTCATTTTGAGAAGCAATTTATAGTTTCCAAGCAGACTTTCTTCAAAGAATATGGTTTGGATTTATCTAAAAAATATATTTGCTTTTCTGGTGATGATGTAACCACTTCTCCCAATGATCCTCAGTATTTACTTGATGTGGCAAAAGCAGTAGCACAATTAAATGCAAAAGGGTATAATTTAGGAATTATTTTTAGACGTTGTCCTGTTGATTTTTCGGATAGATTTGATTTTGTTTTAGAAAAATATAAGAATATTATTATCTCTATTGCTCCATTATGGAAAAATATAGGAGACACTTGGAGTACTGTTTTGCCTACCAAAGAGGATTTAATACTTCAAATGAATACTATATTTCACTCGGAATTTGTCATTAATTTAGGTTCTTCAATGGTTTTTGATTTTGTATCCTTCAAGAAACCTTGTGCATTCATAAATTATGAAGTTGTCAATAAAAATTTTCCAAATTGGTCTGTTGAAAAAATATATAACTTTATACATTTTAGGTCGATGCCTTCAAAAGATTCAGTATATTGGTTTACCAATCCTGCCGAATTGGGTAAACAAATAGAAAAGATTTTGGGTGCTAATGATACAACAGTTGTCAAAAATGCTCAGCATTGGTTTGAAATAATTAATCAACATCCACCCCAAAAAGCTTCTGAAAGGATATGGAAGGCTATAGAGGAAATAACTAAGAAGGAATTATGAAAATTGCTTTTCTAACACCAGAATTTCCACATCCAAAAATGGGTTCGTCTGGAGGAATAGGAACAAGTATTTTGAATTTGTCCAAAGGATTAACTCTTCTTGGTCATCAAGTCTTTGTTTTAGTTTATGGACAAAAAGAAGATGAAGTTTTCGAAGAAAATGATATTAGCTATTATAAGATTAGGAATATAAAACTAAAAGGGTTTTCACGACTTTTGACCCAAAAAAAAATTGAAAGACTTATTAATCTTTTAGTTGAAAATCATCAACTAGCTATTGTTGAAGCACCCGATTGGACAGGAATTACTTCCTATATAAAGCCCAAATGTCCTATTGTTATTAGGTTACAAGGTTCTGATACTTACTTTTGTCATTTGGATAAACGTCCAGTAAAATTAATTAACAAATATCATGAAAAAAGAGCTTTGCAACATGCAGATTCTTTGCTTTCGGTTAGTCACTATACCGCTGTTGTTACTAAACAATTATTTGGATTACAAAAAGAGTTTACTATAATTTCAAACAGTATTGATATTGGTAATTTTGCTTTTGGTGATAAATCAGAAGAGCAGGAAAATACGATTCTCTATTTTGGTAGTTTAATTAGAAAAAAAGGACTTTTAGAATTACCTCTGATTTTTAACGAAGTGCATAAACAAAATAAACAAGTAAAACTAATTTTGATAGGTAGAGATGTTTCGGATATAATTTCAGGAAATACATCTACATGGGGGATGATGCAATCGTTGTTTGATAAAGATGCATTGCAAAATGTCAATTATATAGGTAGTGTTCCCTATAATAATATCCAGCATTATATTAGTTCAGCGACTGTTTGTGTCTTTCCTACTTTTGCCGAGGCTTTGCCTGTATCATGGATAGAAGCGATGGCTATGCAAAAAGCTATAGTTGCTTCTAACATAGGATGGGCTACCGAAGTTATAGATGATACTGTAAATGGATTTTTAGTTCATCCTAAAAATCATAAACAATTTGCAGCCAAAGTATTAGAATTGTTAGAAAATAACGAAATGAGAAATCAATTTGG
>NZ_JBMOGV010000023.1:0-23986 GCF_049318185.1 Flavobacterium sp.
GTATAAAACTAATAACTGTCTAATTTTTAGTTTAACTGTTCTTGAAAAACTTCTAAAAGAAACTCTGGAGAAATAATTTTAGTTGGAGAAATTTCCATGGCTTTCAAAACACGTTTGATAGCATGAGGATTTAATCCCATAGTAATTCCAATTTCATGTATTTTATTTTGTTCGCGTTCATGCAAAACTCCATCGCAATGCATTAACAATGCTAAACGATAAAATTGCTGAACACGCTCAAATTGTGACTTGATGACCATTGAATAATTTTCTTGATGAAACAACGCTTTAAAATCTTCTGAATTAATTTGAAGTTCACCAGCAATCATAGTGAGAAAAAGATATTCTCTCTCGTGCAATTTTCCATCAACCACAGAAAAAGTAATCATCTCCGCTAATAGCAATAATTTTTCTTCGTAGTTGCTCATTAATTAATTTAATTATTAGCTAAAATATTAATTTTTGTGATATTATAATGTTTTATTTTTTAACATTGATGCACAATTATTTTATTTAATTTTGACTTCTTAAATTTTGACTATTATGAAAACTTTAAAAATAGTGTTTATTTGTCTTGTACTATCTACTATGAATGCTACAGCTCAATATGGTAACCCTTATGGTAATAGAATGGGTGGTTTTGATAGAAGCAATCAAATTCCTCAAAATAACGAACCCAAAGAGCCAACACCAGAGGAAATTACTAAAGCTAGAACTGAAAGAGTAGATAAATTTATGAAACAGTTAAAAGATAATTTAACCCTTGACGATCTTCAGTACATTGCCATCAAAAATGAATTGATTGGGAATAGTAAGAGTGTTGATATTTTGATGAAAAGTGAGATATCACAAGAAGACAAAACCAAACAATATCAAGCCATTCAAGAAAAAACTGAAAAAATAATCAACAGTTATTTGAATTCGTCGCAAAAAGAAAAATACCAAATACTGAGGGATGAAAAAGGTTTTGGTAATGATACCAAAAAGTCAAAAAAGAAAAAGAAAGAATTAGAATAAAAAATTAAACATAAGGTCATCCCTAATGGCAAACAGCCTATTTAAATTATGGAGATAAAAGTTTAAAAGACTTACCTTTGGCTGTTTTAGTTTACCAAAACGACAAAAAATAATATTTTAATTTTCAGCACAAAAGAGGCTAAACCAAATTCAGCATAAACATGAACAATAACGATATATTCAAAAAACTACGTGTGGCTCTTCAACTTCGCGATGATCAAATTGTAGAAATACTAGAACTAGTTGATTTCAGAATGTCAAAAGGAGAAATTGGTAACTTTTTTAGAAATGAAGACCATCCAAATTTCATGGAATGTGGAGATCAAGTGTTGCGCAATTTTTTAAACGGATTGGTTATTCATTTGCGTGGCACCAAAGAAAATCCTAAAAATGCTATGGATGTGATAAAACAAAATCAGGAAACAGTTAAAAAAAACATAGTTACTAAGCTTAAAGTAGAAACTAAAACAGAATTCACCAGAGAAAAAAGCGAACGGAGCGAAATAAAACCAAAAACCGAAATCAAGAAAAAACCTTTTAATTCTAAAGATAAAAAACAAACAACAAAAATACAAGTAGTTGAAAAGGTTAAGTTTAAAAATGGTAAAAAATAGTTTTATTAATCTATTTACAGTTGTTGCCCTTATCAAGCAGTCTAGCGCTTGCCTATAAAATTTGTAACTTGTTTTGCTAAACCTTTAAGGTTTAAGTAATATTAAAATAAAAAAGATCTAAAATGAAAAAAGCGATATTCCTTCTATTAGGCATTTTGGCAGTATCTTGTAACAAAAAAGAGCCAACAGCCCAAAGCGATTTACCGTTCTTCTTTTTTGACCAAATAGATTATTATCATAAAACTATTTCGGATGATACAATAAATGCCATAATAAAAAAACAAAACAAATCCAGAAAAGAACAAGGATTATTACAAATCATTAAAGGAAAAGTACCCGTAAGCACGCTAGATACTTTGTTTATTAATAACATGGAGATTTTAGCGTTTGAAAAAGAAACACTTCCTAAAACCTTAAATGCTAAAATAAGTCATTTATTTTCACTCAGAACAGTAGAAAAACCTGATTATCCAGCTTGTGAAAAAGTATACCGAACCATACTAGTTTTTAGAAATAAAAATAAAGTTATTGGAATTGCTAAAATCTCTTCGGATTGTAGTTTGAATTCTATAGTTGGTGCACGATACGATGCCTCTCAGTTTGGATTATCTGGAGAATGCAAAGAATTACAAGAAATTTTATCAAAACTAAAAAAACAAACTCATTAACAATTCATCACACACCTTCATTTTTCACAATTAAAATTTTAACTTTGTTCGCTTTAAAAAATTAGAACTATGATTTATAAATTCAGAGCAATTCTCGATGCTGAAGAAGATGTTTTCAGGGACATTGCTATCCAAGAAGAAGATACTCTAGAAGATTTGCATAATGCCATTGTAAACGCCTTTGGTTTTGATGGTTTAGAAGTGGCTTCCTTCTATACTTGCGATGATCAATGGAATCAAGAAGATGAAATTCCAATGTTTGATACTGGCGATGTAGCAGGTGAACAAAAAATCATGAGCGATTATGCTTTAAATCAATTATTAGGCAAAGACCAAACCAAGATTATCTATGTGTATGATTTTATCAATATGTGGACGTTTTTAGTTGAACTTGCAGCTGTTGAAGAAGAAGAAATTAGTGTGATTTATCCAAATCTTTTATTCTCTCATGGCGAATTGCCAACCATTGCTCCCGAGAAAGAATTTGAAGCTGAAGGCGAAGATTTTTACTCAGAATTTGAAGATGACTTAGACGAAGAAGATCTTGATATGTTTAGTGGAGATGATAGTTTTGAAGACTTTGGATTTGAGGAAAATTGGAATTAACGAAGTCACTTAGTGACTCAATAGCTAAGTTGCTGTGTTTTTTTATATTTGAGTAAACTATAAAATCAAAAAAAAAAAAACTTTTAGAGATTTATTTATTTGGCAAAAATCAATGACATTAGTGACCCAAACCTATAAGTTAACACAAAATTTTCCAAAAGAAGAATTATTCGGATTGACTTCTCAAATTAGAAGAAGTGCTATTTCACTACCAAGTAATATTGCTGAAGGATATGGTAGAGAGAGCAACAAAGAATTTTATAGATTTATAAACATTGCAATCAGTTCCTTGTTTGAATTTCAAACACAAATCGAAATTGCAAAAAACATCAACTATTTAAACGAAATCGAATTTAAAAATATATGAATAAACTAGAGAACTAGAAGCAATGATTATTTCCTTTTCAAAAAAGCTAAAATAGTCTCAGCAACTCAGTCACTTAGTTACTCAGCAACTTAAAAAAAATGATCAACCTATTTAATGCTCATATTGAGAGCTTATCAATACACCGTGTAGGAAATAAAAGCCGAAACGAAGCTATTTTCCTTTCAGACCAACCCTATAATTTGAATGATGAAATTGTTCCATTGTTAAAGGAATATTTTTTCAAACCATTTCGAGAAAAAGAAGAAAACTATTTTCAGTTTGCACACGAAGTAGATATAGAATATAACGATATGTTCAATTTGGTTACCGAAATTTTCACTAATCCAAGTGAAACTCATGAAGTATCAAAAAAGATTACCAAACATCTTTTTGAACAATCAAATCATCCACACATAAAGAATGGAGAAGTTTATGTGGCGCATATTACCAATTTGAATATTGATAATACTATAGTTGATGCTATAGGTGTCTTTAAAAGTGAAATTCAAACTGATTTTATGCAGTTTAAAGAAAAAGGCACTACGCTAGAAATGATTTTACAACAAGGTATTAACCTTAACAAACTAGATAAAGGTTGCTTAATTTTTAACCACAAAAAAGAAGAAGGGTATAAAATTTTAACGGTAGACAGCAACCGCTATGATACACGTTATTGGTTAGAGCACTTCCTTTCGGTAGATGCGTTTCAAGATGAAAATTTCTTCACTAAAAAGTATTTGAAATTCTGCCAAGGTTTTGCAAAAGATGTCGTTTTCCCTGCCGAAGACAAGAAAGAAGAAGTAATGTTCATGAACCGTTCGGTCAATTATTTTGCCAAAAACGATCAGTTTGAAGAAAGTAATTTCTTGAACGAAGTTTTAGATAATCCAGACTTAATCCCTGAGTTCAAAAACTATAAAGTAGATAAAGGTGAAAAATATAGTATTGAAGACATTACTAATTTTCCAATTGCCAATGCTGCCGTAAGCGATGCCAGAAAATCTATTAAAAACGTAATCAATTTAGACACTAATATCCAAATCAAATTAGATTTCATCAACCCAGAAAGTGCTGAGAAATATGTTGAAAAAGGTTGGGACGAAGAAAAACAAATGTATTACTACTTGGTATATTTTAATAAAGAACAAAAAAGTTAAATTACCTTATAACCTAAACCTAAGAATTTTATCCTCAATTGATAAATCGATTGAGGATATTTTAATTTTGAATATAGCAGACAATGTTAAAAACAATAAATCAGCTATCATATTTCTTTACATTTGTCAAAATTGCTCTACTTATACAATGTTAAAAAATTTATTTTTTGGAATATTTCTGTTTTCTCTATCTTGTCAAAATCTTCAAGGGCAGGAAAAAAACATTGGTAATGATTCGGTCAAAGTATACAAAAAAATAGAAAACTTTTCTAACAAAAATAAATTCAATAAATTTATTTACAAACTTTTATTCAAGTCTAATCGGAAAGTAAAACCCACTTCTAATTCGAACAGAAATAAATATTTTATCGAAAAATCATTTGAAAGATCGGAAGGTAAAATCATAAGAAATATTTATATCGAAACTTTAGACCCGTTTGGATATGCTGTTGAAAATCATAAAGATGTGCCTGAAAAAGGTTTTGAAAAAACAGGCAATCGATTACATTTAAAAACCAAAAACTGGACAATTAAAAACTTGTTACTTTTTAAAAAAAATGAACTTTTAGACTCTCTTAAGACAAAAGAATCTGAACGTTTGATAAGAAGGCAACGCTATGTAAGAAGTGTAATCATAAAACCTATTGAAATTCCAAACAATAAAGATTCTGTTGATGTTTCTATTAGAGTTTTAGATTCTTGGAGTTTAATTCCAAACGGTTCACTTTCTAACACACAAGCCAATTTTGAAATTACAGAAAGAAACTTTTTGGGATTGGGTCACGAATTTGAAAATGATTTTACTAAACGTTTTACAACAGATCAAAATGCCTATTTAGGAAGATATTCTATAAGTAATATTAAAAACACTTTTATTAACACTACCATTTCTTACGAGAATTCATTGAATAATTATACTACTAAAAGCATAAAAATAGAACGCCCTTTTTACTCACCATTAACCAGATTGGCTGGAGGAATGTATTTTGAAAACAAGTTTTATATAGATTCATTACCAGATAACAATACCCTATTTGCAAAACAATCTTTTAAGTTAGAAACACAAGACTACTGGTTTGGGCATTCATTTAAAATCTTCAAAGGGAAAAATATCGATTTTAGATCCACTAATCTAGTTACTTCAATAGGTTATAAAAATAGCAGTTATTTAATAACACCATCTTTAGCTTATGATAGTTCACGTTTTTTTGCTTCAGAAAAATTATATCTAGCGACAATTGGCTTAAATACTAGAAAGTTTTATGAAGACAAATACTTGTTCAATTTTGGAATTATAGAAGACGTTCCCTATGGACAGGTTTATGCATTAACAGGAGGTTTTCAAGATAAAAATTATCAAAGAAGAAGTTACTTTGGTGGAAGATTTTCCTATGGTGATTATTTCTCCTTTGGCTACTTAGGAACAAATATAGAATGGGGAAGTTTTTTTACTAATGGAATAACCGAAGAAATGACCTTTAAAATTGAAACAAATTATTTTACTAATTTACTGTATCTCGGCGATTGGAAAATTAGACAGTTCATAAAACCTATACTGACTATAGGAAATAACAGAGCACCAATTATAAAAGATAGAGTTATAATCTCAGACGAAAATGGAATTGTAGGTTTTAATAATCCCTTAATTAACGGGACAAAAAAATTAACTCTTGCTCTACAAACTCAAACCTATGCGCCAGGAAATTGGCATGGATTTCACTTTAGTCCCTATCTTAATACTACTTTTGGATTACTGGGAGACAAATCCAATCAAGTTTTTGATCATAAATTATATTCAAAATTTAGTTTGGGAGTATTAATTAATAATGATTATTTGGTATTTAATAGTTTTCAAATCTCTCTTTCATATTATCCATCTATTCCCTATGAAGGGATTAATATATTCAAAACTAATTCATTTAAAAACAATGATTTAGCTTTGCCAGATTTTCAAATTGGTCAACCGATTATTGTTCCGTACAGATAATAATATTTTATAAGTCGCCAATTATAAGTTTTTAAAACAATTTATTAGCTAATTCTATTTCAATAAAAAAGCAGTAACAATTTAAAGTTTAATTCGTCATATCTTTAACCTAAAAAATTTACTTTTGGAAACAACTATTCTTTCTATAAACAAACTCAATAAACATTTCGGGAAAGTTCATGCTGTAAAAGATGTTTCTCTAGAAATACACAAAGGTAATGTCTATGGAATTCTCGGGCCAAATGGTTCGGGAAAGTCCACTACATTAGGAATCATTTTAAATGTAGTCAACAAAAATTCTGGAGATTACAGTTGGTTTGGCGGCACAATGCAAACCCATGAGGCGTTAAAAAAAGTGGGTGCTATTATTGAAAGACCTAATTTTTATCCTTATATGACTGCCAAAGAAAATTTAGAATTGGTATGTAAAATCAAAGGTGTAGATTACTCTAAAGTAATTGAAAAATTAGAAATAGTTGGGCTTATCGATAGAAAAGACAGCAAATTCAAAACTTTTTCACTTGGAATGAAACAACGATTAGCCATTGCTTCCGCCCTACTGAATGACCCCGAAATTTTAATCCTTGATGAACCAACTAATGGTTTAGACCCACAAGGTATACATCAAATTCGTGATATTATTAAACTCATTGCTTCACAAGGAACTACAATTCTATTGGCTTCTCACCTCTTGGATGAAGTAGAAAAAGTATGTAGTCATGTTTTAGTTCTTCGTTTGGGGAAAATTTTATACAGCGGAACTGTTGATGGAATGACTAATCAAAAAGGATTCTTTGAACTTCAAGCGAAAAATAATTCAACGCTTATTGAATCCTTAAAAAATCTTCCTGATTTTGAAAAGGTTTCAGAAGTAGACGGAAAAGTTATTGTACATTTTAAACATGATATTGAAGCTTCGCAATTAAACAAACTTTTATCTGATAAAGGAATTTATTTGAATCATTTAGTAAATAAAAAACTGAGTTTAGAAGAACAATTTCTAGCACTAACAAATATATAAAAGTCGCAATCATGTATAGATTACTCTCTATAGAATTACAAAAAATATGGAAAAACAGAGCCAGTAGAATATTGACTCTAAGTTATTTTGTTATCCTTTCGTTTATTGCTTTAATTGCTTCTATAAAATTCAACATTGGAAGTTTTGAGTTGCATTTTGCACAGATGGGAATCTTTAACTTTCCATTTATTTGGCATTTCAACACTTATATTGCTGCCATTTTAAAATTCTTTTTAGCTATAGTTATCGTTTCAATGATGGCCAATGAATATAGTTATGGCACTTTAAAACAAAACTTAATTGATGGTATGAGCAAAAAAGAATTTGTGTTATCAAAATTCTTAACCGTTATCCTTTTTGCCTTAACATCAACAGTATTTGTTTTTATAATGTCACTGATCTTAGGCTACAGCTTTTCGTCTTACATTGAATTAGGAATTGTTTTCTCAGATTTAGAGTACCTCCTAGCCTATTTTGTTAAATTAGTTGGCTTCTTCTCTTTTTGTTTATTTCTTGGTGTCTTAGTTAAACGTTCAGCTTTTGCTATAGGTTTTCTTTTTGTTTGGTTTTTGGTTGAAAAAATAACATACTTAACTTTAAAATTTGATATATTCAATCGTGATCCACGAGTAGATCAAGTTTATACTTTCATGCCGCTTGAATCTATGAGTAATATAATTGTTGAGCCTTTTACAAGATTAAGTGCTATTAAAAGCTTGCAATCAGCAGTTGGTGAAAATTCAATTAAAGATTATAGTGTGCATTTTTCATCAATTATTATTGTTTTAGTATGGACAGCGATATTCATTTTCTTATCCTATAAAATAATCAAAAAAAGAGATTTATAATCAATCATTTACTTTTCTTTTATATTTATTAATTTTAGCGAATGAAAAATAAGTTATTTTTTTTACTTTTTACTTTTACAGTAAGCCTAAATTGTTTCTCTCAATTTAGCAAAACACATTATATTCCGCCTCTTTCCGGTTCTAGTATTATTATTTCTGAAGATCAATTTTTATATATTTCAACACCTAGTATTACTAAAATAAACTTTAGAATTATTGAATTAGGCGGAACTACCATTTTTGGGAAAGTTTCTAGAGATGAGCCTTATGTCTATAATGTTGGATTTGGTAACAATACACATCTTCATGTTGATGCTTCTTTATCCAATACCATTTTCAGCAATAAAGGTTATATCGTAGAAGCTGATGATTTGGTCTATGTATCTGCAAGAGTTACAGCTGGAAATGGAAATCAAGCTGGAGAATTAGTTTCAAAAGGCCTCGCCTCTTTGGGAAATCGATTCAGAATTGGTGCTTTTACTAACGTTTTATTAAGTAATTATGATGAAAAACATACAACTTTTATTTCTGTGCTAGCAACTGAAAATAACACAATTGTAAATTTTAGCAATCTAAAAACAAACGTCACACCAATAAATAGCTCAACAGGTAACAGTCCTTTTAGTATTACGTTAAATAGTGGTCAAAGTTATGTATTGGCAGTTCAAGGCCCCAACACGGCTAACCGTAATGGATTAATTGGTTCCCTAGTAACTTCAGACAAACCTATCGCCCTAAACTGTGGTTCATTTGGTGGAAGTAATGCTGTAGGTAATTTGGATTTGGGTTTTGATCAAATAGTATCTGCCGAAAGAACAGGAACGGAATATGTTTTTATTAAAAGCACAGGTGTTTCAGAAGTTGAAAAAGTACTTTTGGTGGCAGATGAAGATAATACCCAAATTTTCATAAATGGCTCAACAATAGCCATCGCCACTATAAACGCTGGTAATTATTATGAAATTCTTGGAAATGTATTTAATACCGATGGAAATTTATATGTACAAACCTCTAAAAAAACATTTGCCTACCAAAGCATAGGGGATAATAGCTCATCTGATCAGAGAAATCAAGAAATGTTTTTTGTTCCTCCATTAAGTTGTCAAACACCAAGAGTGATAGACAATATTCCATTTATTGATTATGTAGGGAATAGACAATTTATTGGTAGAGTAACTCTGGTAACAAAAACAGGTTCAACCTTAAATTTTATTATTAATGGAGTTAATTATACATTAGCTACTTTACCGTTTGGTGTATCGGTTAATGGCCCAACAAATGTAACTGGAAATGCAGACTACGAAACTTATGTTTTAACTGGTGTTACGGGTAATGTTTCTGTATATTCTACTGGGGAATTATATTTGGCTGCATATGGTTCCAGTGGTGCAGCAACTTTTGGTGGGTTTTATTCTGGATTTACCTTTAAACCAGAAGTGATTTTCAATCAAATAGACGTATTACAATCTAGTTGTATTCCAAACACCAATTTATCGGTAAATACGCTGAGTCCTTTTGATACTTTTCAGTGGTATTTTAATGATTTAGTTATTCAAAATGAAACAAATAGCACTTATACACCCACAGCACCAGGCTATTACTATGTTTCTGCAACTATTGCAGGTTGTAGTGACCCTAAAGACTCTGATAAAATCCCTGTGAGCACTTGTCCGATTGACTCAGATAATGATGGTGTTAATAATAATAACGATCTTGACAATGACAATGATGGTATAACAAATTGTACAGAATCCTATGGAAATCAAAATTTTAATTTAACAAATACGAATGGTGGCTCAATAAATATTGGAAATTACACAAATGCATACACAGGAGCAGTATCTTTTTCAGGAACAGGAATTCCATCGACAAATCCCATTATAGGAGATGCAAATGGAAATTTTGTAACAGAGGCCGCTCAAGGAAAAGAAAATAAAATAAATTATACGGTATCCAATTTCACAAATCCTATTAGTCTAGCTGTTGAATATGCTTCAACTGCTTTGGATTCAGATTTGTTTACGTCATCTACAGAGATAAGAATTACGTGTCCTGTAAATAAAACATTGACGGTTTTGAACCCTGACAATCAAATTCTTATTGATACTAATTATGATGGGATTTTTGAAAATGGAATAACTGAATATTCCTCATTTGAAATTCGTTTTCGTTTAAACAGTAATATTCCTTTAGTAGCAGGAACAGGAACATTCTCTATCAGAGGTAATTTCATAAATTCTATTTTAATTACAAATATAAACCTTGTGAACACAAGTACTAGCCGAGTTGCCTTAAGGTTACTAGCTACTTGTGTCCCTAAAGATTCTGATGGAGATGGAATTGCTGACCAAAATGATTATGATAGTGATAATGACTCCATAACAGATTTGGTAGAATACCAAGGAACCAATGTTATAGCTCTTTCAAATATTGACACCAATAATGATGGAATAGATGATGCCTTTGTAACAGGAACAACACCAGCTGATAACGATTCTGATTCGATACCAAATTATCTTGATTTAGATGCTGATAATGACGGAATCCATGATCTAGATGAGTCAGGAAGTAATGCAACCGACCTCAATAATAATGGAATTATAGATGGCGCCAATTTTGGTGTCAATGGTTTAGCCAACTCATTAGAAACATCGACTGATAGTGGAATTGTAAACTACTCATTAGCCGATACTGATACTGATGGAATATTTAATTACATAGAATTAGACAGTGACAATGATTTGTGTAACGATGTCATTGAAGCTGGATATTCAGATAGTAACGGTGATGGTCTTTTAGGCGGAACTGTTCCTCCAACTGTTAACCTAACTAACGGAATGGTAACAAGCGGGACGGGTTATGGTAATCCGAATGCGAATTACACGATTGGTTCGCCGATAGCAATTGTCGGCCAACCAGTAAGCGTGCAAGTATGTCAGTCGCTAAGTGCCAGTTTTACGGTAAATCCGACCGCTGCCGATAGTTATCAATGGCAAATTTCTACTGATGGTGGCACCACATGGACAAATTTAACAAACAATGCTAACTATTTTGGAACTACCGCTATTTCAATGACGGTTACTAATGTTACACCTGCCACACCAAATCATCAATATCGAGTAGTTTTAAATAGAATTGGCAATTCTTGTGGATTAATTTCTAGTCCAGCTACTTTGACTACCTATCCTTTACCGATAATTACCACACCCATTAGTATTGTGCAATGTGATGTTGATACTGACGGAATATCAGCAGTTAATTTAACCGTAAAAAATCCTTCAATATCACCAAATTTTGTCACGGACACGTTCTCCTATTTTACAACGCAAGCAGCGGCGCAAAATAATAATCCAGCATTTCAGATAAATAATCCAATTGCTTATACTACTTCATCCACAACGGTTTGGGTGCGCGTTGTAAATTCAGATGGTTGTCCGATTGTAGGTCGCATCGATGTGGTGGTTTCTGCAACACAAATTAGTGAAGCTACTTTTCAACGCAATTTTGCAAAATGTGATGACGCTATCGCTGGGATTTCATCAGATTTTGATGGGACTTCAGTTTTTATATTTGACACTGTTACTCCCGAAATTCAAAATTTACTGCCACCGCCAAGTTCAAATTACACCATTACATATTATGAAAACTTAGCAAATGCTGAAGCAGAAACTTTCCCAATTAATCCTGCAAATTATCGCAACACCACGCCAAATGTTCAGCAAATATATGTTCGTATTGATAGCAATTTAGACAACCAATGTTATGGTCTAGGAAATTTCGTTACACTTACCGTTGAACCCGTTCCTACCGCAAATCCAGTAAATCCTTTAAATTTAATTCGTCAATGTGATGACAATCAAGACGGAATTTATGGTTTCAACACCTCAACAATTCAAGCTGCTGTTTTAAATGGTCAAACTGGCGTAAATGTTCAGTATTTTAGGTCAAATGGAACGACATTACCATCACCGCTTCCCAATCCGTTTTTTGTAAATAGTACGGAAACCATTACAATTAGAGTAAATAATAATACAACGCAAACTGGTGGAACGCCTTGTTATGATGAGATTACGTTACAATTTATTGTTGATGATTTTCCAGAAGCGTTTGCCATTGACCCTAACTTAACATCAAGATGTGATGATGAACCCAATCCAATTGACCAAGATGGATTTATCGATTTTGATACAACTAATTTTCTAAATACCATTTTAGGAACACAAACCGGAATGAATGTTTACTATTATGATGAAAATAATAGTTTAATTCCAACTACAATTCCAACTACAATTCCAAATCAATTGCCCAATCCTTTCAAAACTGGCACACAAAATGTTAGAGTAGTTGTCGAAAATCCAATAAATACAGCTTGTAATGCACAACTTATCATTCCTTTTGTAGTTCGTCCTACTCCAAAAATTGACCAAGAAGAAAGTATAATAATCTGTTTACCAAATACGCAAGCTTTGATTGATGCAGGAATTCTCGATCAAACTTCAACTTCAAATTATAGCTTCCAATGGTACGATAATAGTGCCATATTAAATGGTCAAACCAATCCAACTTTGACAATAAATAGTCCAGGGATTTATAGTGTAACTGTGTCAAATGCATCTAATTGTTCCAAAACAAGAACAATTGCTGTAACTGGTTCTGAAATAGCAACTCTTCAAAATATTCATATCGTAGATTTGTCTGATATCAATTCTATACTAATCAATTATACTGGTTCTGGAGTATATGAATTTGCTATTGACGATATAAATGGACCTTATCAGGATAGCAATTTCTTCAACAATGTTCCCATGGGGCTTCATGAAATATTTGTAAGAGATAAAAATGGTTGCGGAACACTCGGCCCTTTAGCGGCAACCGTATTAGGAATTCCTCATTATTTTACACCAAATGGTGATAGTTTTCATGATTATTGGAATGTAAAAGGTGCCAATTTGCTTTCCAATTCTAAATCTGTAATATCTATTTTTGACCGTTTTGGTAAATTATTAAAACAACTCTCAGCAACAAGCGCTGGTTGGGACGGAAATTTTAATGGTAATCAATTACCAGCTGATGACTATTGGTATTCCATTGAATTTGAGGATGGAAGAAGTGCAAAAGGACATTTTGCTTTGAAACGATAAATAACTATTTAAAATTCATAAAAAAACTATCAGTTTTTAGGTGATAGTTTTTTTATGCAAGTTGAAAATTAGATTTTATTACGTTTTCTATCATTCTCGTTTAAATAAATTTTACGCAAACGAATAGATTTAGGTGTCACCTCAACATATTCATCTTTCTGAATATATTCTAATGCTTCCTCCAATGAGAAAATAATCGGAGGAATAATTCTTGCTTTTTCATCATTTCCTGAGGAACGAACGTTTGATTGTTTTTTGGCTTTTGTGACATTGATAGCCATATCATCGCTTCGAGAATTTTCGCCAATAACTTGTCCTTCATAGATTTCATCATTAGGATTCACGAAGAATTTGCCTCTATCTTGTAATTTATCAATAGAATAAGGAATTGCTTTACCGTTTTCCATAGAGATTAATGAACCATTGTTTCTTCCAGGAATTTCTCCTTTGTAAGGTTCGTATCCAATGTAACGGTGTGCCATGATTGCTTCTCCTGCAGTAGCTGTTAGCAATTGATTTCTTAAACCAATAATTCCTCGAGATGGAATGTTGAATTTAATAATCATACGTTCACCTTTAGCCTCCATACTCAACATTTCTCCTTTACGGATAGTTACAAATTCAACTGCTCTTCCTGATAAATGCTCAGGCAAATCGATGGTTAATTCTTCTATTGGTTCACATTTTTTTTCATCAATTTCCTTAATAATAACTTGAGGTTGACCAATCTGCATTTCATATCCTTCTCTTCTCATAGTTTCTATCAACACTGACAAGTGGAGAACACCGCGACCAAAAACCATAAACTTATCAGCTGAATCAGTTTCACCTAATTTCATTGCTAAATTTTTCTCTAACTCTTTAGTTAAACGATCTCTGATATGACGAGAGGTCACAAATTTGCCTTCCTTTCCAAAAAATGGGGAGTCATTAATAGTAAACAACATACTCATTGTTGGTTCATCAATTGCAATTGTCTGTAAAGCTTCAGGATTTTCAAAATCGGCAACAGTATCCCCAATTTCAAAACCTTCAATTCCAACGATAGCACAAATATCTCCAGCAATTACACTTTCTACTTTTTTACGGCCAAGACCTTCAAAAGTGTGTAATTCTTTTATTCTTGATTTTAAAATCCTACCATCTCTTTTTACTAAAGAAATTGGCATTCCTTCTTTTAGTTCTCCTCTTTCTAATCTTCCAATAGCAATACGACCAGTAAATGAAGAAAAATCTAAAGATGTAATTAACATTTGGGGTGTACCTTCAGATACTTTTGGAGCTGGTACGTGAGCAACTACCATATCTAATAATGGTTCAATGTTTGTTGTAACATTTCTGAAATCATCAGACATCCAATTTTGTTTAGCTGAACCGTAAACCGTTGGGAAATCTAACTGCCATTCTTCTGCACCTAATTCAAACATTAAGTCGAAAACTTTCTCATGAACTTCTTCAGGAGTACAGTTTTCTTTGTCAACTTTATTAATAACCACACAAGGTTTCAATCCTAAGTCTATAGCTTTTTGTAGCACAAAACGTGTTTGTGGCATTGGTCCTTCAAAAGCATCTACCAAAAGACAAACTCCATCAGCCATATTTAATACACGTTCAACTTCACCCCCAAAATCGGCGTGACCTGGTGTATCAATAATATTAATTTTTGTTCCTTTATAAACTACAGAAACATTCTTTGAAGTAATAGTGATACCTCTCTCTCTCTCTAGATCGTTATTGTCAAGAATTAAATCACCTGTATTTTCATTCTCACGAAATAATTGACAGTGATACATAATTTTATCAACCAAAGTTGTCTTACCGTGGTCAACGTGTGCAATAATTGCAATGTTTCTAATAGATTCCATGTGTGCTTTTTTGTGGGTGCAAAGGTACACTTTATTTTCAGCTAAAAAAACAATAACAAATTAGTTTACATATTAAAAAAATAAAGGTTTTTGATAAATTAAAAACTGGGATAACTAAATGTAAAGTTTACTATGTAGAAGCTTTAAAAAACGATTTTAAATTTTTATATTAATAAATAAAAAAAGCACTCCGTGAGGAGTGCTTTGATAGTAATTTTATGCATTTAACTATAACTTAGAAACGTGTTTTGTCAATTTAGATTTTAAATTAGCAGCTTTGTTATCATGAATGATATTTTTCTTAGCTAATTTATCAATCATAGAAATTACAGTAGATAATTTCGCAGAAGCCTCTAATTTATCAGTAGCTAATCTTAATGCTTTGATAGCATTACGAGTAGTTTTGTGTTGGTATCTATTTAATACTCTTTTCTTATCGTTACTTCTAATTCTTTTTAAAGCTGACTTGTGATTTGCCATTTTTTCTTTTATTTTGTTTAAAATTGTAGCCCGTAGGGGAATCGAACCCCTCTTACCAGGATGAAAACCTGGCGTCCTAACCGATAGACGAACGGGCCGTCTTTCTCAATGCGGATGCAAAAATACAACTATTTTTTATTTTCGCAAGATTAGTATATATTTTTTTTTATTTTTTTTAGTAAGCTTTTGCAAATAGCACCCTACCAAGAGATTTGGCTCCAGAAAAAACACAAATTCCTTCTTGCTCTACTCTATTTAATGGGATACATCTTATTGTAGCTTTAGTTAAATCCTTTATTTTTTCTTCAGTTTCTGAAGATCCATCCCAGTGAGCAGATATAAATCCCGCTTTTCTTTCTAAAACATCTTTAAATTCTTCAAAAGAATTAACTTCAGTAATGTGTGAATTTCTGTATTCTAGAGCTTTATTGTATAAATCGTTCTGAATTTGTTCTAACAATTGATTGATATAATGTACTGCACTAGTGTTTGAAATAACTTCTTTTGTCAATGTATCTCGCCTAGCGATTTCAAAGGTTTCATTTTCTATATCTTTTGGTCCAATAGCAATTCTAACAGGAACCCCTTTTAATTCCCATTCCGCAAATTTATATCCTGGTTTTTGTGTAGTTCGATTATCAAACTTAACAGAAACTCCGGATTTTTTCAACTGAGTAACTAAATCGTTCGCTACATTTGAAATTTTATCAAATTCTTCGTCTGTTTTGAATATTGGAACAATGATAACTTGTATTGGAGCCAAGTTTGGTGGCAAAACCAATCCGTTATCATCAGAATGAGTCATAACTAAAGCACCCATTAAACGAGTAGAAACTCCCCATGACGTTCCCCATACATATTCTTGTTTTCCTTCATGATTAGCAAATTTCACATCAAAGGCTTTAGCAAAATTTTGCCCAAGAAAATGTGAAGTTCCTGCTTGTAATGCTTTTCCATCTTGCATTAATGCTTCAATACAATAGGTTTCTTCTGCTCCTGCGAATCGTTCAGTGGCCGTTTTTATCCCTTTTACAACAGGAATAGCCATAAAATTTTCAGCAAAATCAGCATAAACATGCATCATTTTTTCAGACTCTTGAACAGCTTCTGCCTTTGTGGAATGTGCAGTGTGTCCTTCCTGCCATAAAAACTCTGCAGTTCTTAGAAACAATCTAGTTCTCATTTCCCATCTTACTACATTAGCCCATTGATTAATTAATAAAGGTAAATCTCTGTAAGATTGAATCCAATTTTTATAAGTAGACCAGATAATAGCTTCACTCGTTGGGCGAACAATTAGTTCTTCTTCTAGCTTTGCATTAGGGTCAACCATCAATTTTCCTGGTTTGTCAGGATCATTTTTTAATCGATAATGGGTAACAATAGCACATTCTTTGGCGAAACCTTCAGCATTTTTTTCCTCGGCTTCAAACATGCTTTTAGGTACAAAAAGAGGAAAATAGGCATTACTATGCCCTGTTTCTTTGAACATTCTATCTAATTCTGCTTGCATTTTTTCCCAAATAGCGTAGCCATATGGCTTAATAACCATACAGCCTCTAACCCCAGAATTTTCGGCTAAATCTGCCTTAACAACTAGTTCGTTATACCACTTTGAATAATCTTCTTCTCTTTTTGTCAAATCCTTGCTCATATTGAATGTTTTGGCATAAAAATTGTTTAACTAATTTTAACTAAATAGTTTGGCAAAACTAACTATTTTTGTATAGTCCAACAATAAAAATGCTATAGATATGAAAACTAATTATTTTACCCGTAAAAGATTATCCATTTATTCGATATGTGGACTAATCGCATTTGTGATTTCCTCTTGTGGTTCTTATCAAAATAGTTCATACTATGATAGTGATGGTGTTTATGGAAATTCACAATCAAATAGAACAGTTGTTTCTAATAGCAATTCACAAAGTAGTAAATATCAAGAGTACTTTAGTGATTTAAATAATAACCAAGACATTTTTACTAATGTGGATAATTATAGTTCAACTAATATTGATACAATTGCTAATACTACTGAAAATTACAATTCAAATTCTAACAATTCTAGTTGGGGAAACAATCCTCAGACAGTAACTGTAAATGTGTATGATAATAATTGGGGATATGGCTATTGGAATAACTATTGGTATGGTGGTTATTGGGGTTGGAATAGTTGGTATGGTCCTTCATGGGGATGGAATAGCTGGTATGGACCTGGACTGAGTATGGGTTGGGGAATTGGATGGAATAATTGGTATGGACCTGGTTGGTATGGTAATTATTGGGGCGGAAATTATTATAACAACTATTATTACTCTCACTCTGGTGGCAGAAGAGGCTATTCGTATGGAGATTATGGAAACAGAATTGTTGGTGCTAGAAGTGGCAACACAAGAAATTCATCAACCAATTTTAATGGTGTAAGAGGAAATAACAACTTTGCAACTCCAAGAAATAATAATTTTAACAACACTAGAAGCAACTTTAATAACCCTAGAAATATCAATAATTCTGTTCCTAGTAGAACTAATTCTAATAGCTCACCAAGACCTAGTTCTAATCCAAGTCCAACTCAACCAAGAGAAAACACTAGAACTGAATCAAATACTCCTACACGATCTTACACTCCTAGCTCAAATTATGGAGGGGCAAGTCCGTCTGGGGGAGGATTTAGCGGGGGAAGATCTTCTGGGGGAAGAAGATAAATTTAAAAAAACTTTTTATAGCTATCTTTTTTTTTAATCAGCATAGTTTTTTTTAAACAAAAACAATCATACCATGAAAAAAATTTTTTTATCAATAATTTTAGGATTTTCATTTGTTTCAATTCAAGCACAAGAGACAACACCTGAAGACGCTTTAAGACTTGCTGTTGACAACTTAACTGGCACTGCAAGATTTAGAGCCATGGGTGGTGCATTTGGCGCAGTTGGTGGTGATTTATCATCAATTAATGTAAATCCAGCTGGCTCAATATTTTTCAATAACAATTATGGAACTATAACAGGTTCTGTATATAATGCTAAAAATAAATCAAGATATTTCGGAAAATATACAAATGATAATGACAACACTTTAGATATCAATCAAATTGGAGCTGTATTTATTTTTAAAGATACTAAAAACAGTAAAAATGATTGGAAAAAAATTGCTTTTGCTTTAAATTATGAGAATTCAAATAATTTTAACAATAGTTTGTTTTCTGCTGGAACAAATCCATATAACTCAATAGGGAATTATTTTTTGGATATTGCTCAAGGAATTCAAACAAATGTATTGACCAATTATAATTACTATGATTTAAATTTTTATCAGCAACAAGCTTATTTAGGCTATGATACTTATATTTTTGAAGCTAGTAATACTACTCCAAACAATACTTCCTATTATACAAACATTCCAACCGGAGGAAATTATTATCAAGAAAATCAAATCTCAACATCGGGTTATAACGGTAAATTAACGGCAAACTTTTCAGCGGCCTATAAAGACCTATTATTTCTCGGGGGAAATTTGAATTTTCACTTTGTAAATATTCAAAAAACTTTTTCTGTATATGAAAGCAATACTAATCCTGTTTATGATACCGGTTCAACAATTACAGAAATACTTTTTGAAAATCAATTAACAACTACTGGTTCTGGTTTTTCTCTTAATTTAGGAGCTATTGTTAAACCTATAGAAAGCTTAAGAATTGGATTGTCTTATGAATCTCCAACTTGGTACAGATTAACAGATGAATTACAACAACAATTAAGCACTCATAGCTTAAACAATCCAGATAACAATGAATATCCAAAATCCTTTCATGACCCTTTGACTTATCTTCCTTATAAAATTCAAACACCCGGAAAATGGACAGGAAGTTTAGTTTACATTTTTGGAAAGAAAGGATTAATAAGTGCTGATATTTCTACAAAAGATTATACTGCAACCACTTTTAGACCAAAAAATGATTATACAGGTTTAAATAATTTCATGCAAAACGCTTTAAAAGATGCTATTGAAGTTAGAGTTGGTGGAGAATATAGAATTAAACAAGTAAGCCTTAGAGCAGGTTATCGTTTTGAAGAAAGTCCTTATAAAGTGGATCAGACTTTAGGAGATTTGACAGGTTATACTGGCGGACTTGGTTACACTTTTGACGACAGCAGAATAGATTTGGCCTATTCCTATGATCACCGAAATTTAAATCAAACATTCCTTTCTTCAGGGATGACAGATCCTGCAAGAATTAGCAGACAAAACAATAACATTACTATTAGTTATTCCATAAATTTTTAAATAATAATACTATTCACAAAAGTAAAACCGTTTCAATTGAAGCGGTTTCTTATTTTTTATAATAATTCACTAGAAGAATAATTCGGAATAAATAATGTAATTTTGCACTCCAATTTAAAATCAATGAGAACTAAGTCATTAAAGAAAAATAAAATTAACGTTATCACCCTTGGATGCTCTAAAAATACCTATGACAGTGAGGTTTTAATGGGTCAATTGAAAGCCAGTGGCAAAAAAGTTGTTCATGAACAAGAAGGAAATATTGTAGTAATAAACACTTGTGGATTTATAGATAATGCAAAAGCGGAATCAGTAAATACTATTCTTGAATATGCCGATAAAAAAGAACGAGGTATAGTTGACAAAGTTTTTGTTACCGGATGTTTATCAGAAAGATACAGACCCGATTTAGAAAAGGAAATCCCTAACGTAGACCAATATTTTGGAACTACCGAATTGCCACTTTTACTAAAAGCACTTGGTGCCGATTACAAGCACGAATTGCTTGGTGAACGAATCACAACCACACCTAAAAATTATGCTTATCTAAAAATTGCAGAAGGTTGCGACCGTCCCTGTAGTTTTTGTGCTATTCCAATAATGCGAGGCAAACACGTATCACAATCTATTGAAAAATTAGTTAGAGAAGCAGAAGGATTAGCAAAAAATGGTGTAAAAGAATTGATACTTATTGCTCAAGACCTAACTTACTATGGGTTGGATTTATACAAAAAAAGAAATCTTGCTGAATTATTAGAAAACTTAGTAAAAGTTGAAGGTATTGAATGGATACGACTGCATTATGCTTTCCCAACTGGTTTTCCAATGGATGTTTTGGATTTAATGAAACGCGAGCCAAAAATTTGTAATTACATAGATATTCCTTTGCAACACATTTCTGATAATATTTTGAAATCGATGCGACGGGGAACTACCAAAGAAAAAACTACAAAGCTTTTACAGGATTTTCGTGCTGCTGTTCCGGGAATGACCATTAGAACTACATTGATAGTAGGTTATCCAGGAGAAACGCAAGAAGATTTTGAAAACATGAGAGATTGGGTTCAAGAAATGAAGTTTGAAAGATTGGGTTGTTTTACCTATTCTCATGAAGAAAACACTCATGCCTACTTACTAGAAGATGATGTTCCAGAAGAGGTAAAACAAGCGCGTGCAGCTGAAATCATGGAAATACAGTCTCAAATATCATGGGATTTAAATCAAGAAAAAATTGGGCAAACCTTCAAATGTGTTATTGACAGAAAAGAAGGCCAACATTTCATTGGAAGAACAGAATTTGATAGCCCAGATGTGGATAATGAAGTTCTTATTGATGCTTCAAAATTCTATGTAAAAACAGGAGATTTTGTAAACGTGAAGATTATAGAAACCACAGAATTTGACCTTTATGGTGAACCGCTATAAATAATTAAAACTGTAAATAGTTAAGATTATAAATTATACTTTCTTTTCTAAATCGAATTTTAAATCAATTTCTGCAGATTCTGCAATTTTACTTTTAACCACTGATGGTATTTTGATATTGTAATCTAGTGACTTAACTTTAAAAGTTGACGTTGCAACAAGCTTTTCACCAGATTGAACAAATGTGATTTTGATTTTTACTTTTTTAGTTACTCCATGTAAGGTGAAATCCCCTTCAACATCAAAAGTTGCTTTCCCAGATAACAATTTTGTTGCATCATAATTAGTCACTTTTCCTTTAAAAGTAGCTTTTGGAAACTTATCACTTTCAATATAATTTTCATTAAAATGCTCTTCCATTAAAGGTACTTTAAATCGGAAAGCTTTAACCAAAGCCAAAACAGCAATTTCGCCTGTGGATTTATCAAAAATGCAAGATGCTGTATTGTTTTTGGCAGCAACTTCCTCAAAAGCCGGCACTGATGCTTCAAATTTTATTTCTCCAGAACGAGTAATCATCTTTTGAGAAAACGAATAAGTAGAGCATAACAATCCAACGAATAATAACATCTTTTTCATAGTACTTTCTTTTAGTTTGGATAACCGTTAACTACCCATTTTTTTATTATATCAATTCTAGTTTGTGGCATTCTACCTGATTGTGGCATTACTGCTCCACAAGATTGGTCATCAATTCTGCAAATCATATTTCCATTTTCGGCAGCATCTCTTACTTGAGCATAGGTTTCCATAGTAGGATATTCAGCAGCAGCTGCACTATGACATGATAAACAATTATTTTCAATAATAGGTTTTATATTTTTTGAATAGGTTGGATTTTCAACTTCTCCAGATATTTCTTCGTAAGTTGTAGAATCACAAGAATACCCAATAAAACATGCAATCATGAATACGATTATAATTTTTACTGCTTTCATATTTAAAAAACTCTATATAAGTTAAAACCAAAATAAATTCCTTTCCCTTCTGTTATTCCATTGGCATTAGTAAAATAACTAACGTCATTCATTGCTTGACTGTTTGAAAATAGCAATTGAAATACATGTCCACCAGTTTCAATATCTATACCAATTGTTGCCGGATTATGATAAAAACTGGCCTCTCTAGCATTCAATCGAGCGGCATATTCCATATTCAAACTAATTCTTTTTGACAATTTATACCTTCCACCAAAAGCCAATAAAAAATTATCTTTTTCTTCAAATAAAGGTTCGTAAAGATTTTTATGAATATAAATCGGATTTAATTCTAAAGAAAAGCTGTTAGAAAACTTTCTCGATATTGGAAATTGTGTACTAAAAGCAAATCTACTAGATGATTTCAATTCGGGAAACTCATCTTTACTTAACTTAGAGTTGATATCCATAGTATTATAACCTACAATAGTTACTGGAAAACCATCAACTTCTTGATCAGCAAACTTATATTTGGCTGATACTTCATAGTTTTTATTCAAAGTGTGACGTGAAAAACCGATGGTTAACCAATTTGTTACGCCATACAAACCTCCGATTTTAGCTGAGGCATTATCAAAACCAAAGAAATTTTCAAATCCATTCGTTAAATCACCAAACTTGTGTGATACTAAAAAATACCACTCGCCTTTGGATGCAAGCTTTGTTGATTGCATAGTACAAACTTGTAATCCTTTGAAAGCGGCAATTTCAATTTCTTTCTTTTCTTTGCTAACAGAGTCTAATTCATTCAATAAATCATCTTGTGCATTCGAGAAACTAAACACAAAAAGAAAAAATACAGTAAAAGCAATTTTAGATAAATTCATTTTTTTATTTCTATTTTACAATTAAACAAAGGTCTAATTTTAATTCTTCTATAAGGTCATCATAACCTGTTACTCGACCTTTAATGTTAATTTGACTACCCATAGTAACTTTTTCTGAAACTTGTAATTGACAAGAAACTTTCTCGTTTAACGTAATCACATTTTTACCAATATTAGTAACTTTTCCAGAAATTTGTACAGTTTTGTTCAAGTATTTTTTGGTTGCCATTTCAGGTTTATTTGAAAACTCACTAAAAATAGCAGTTGCTGATGTAGTGAATTCCGATTTTTCAGATGGGATATCTCTTGCTCCAGCAGTCATTATATAATTATATCCTAAACAACCTATAAATATAATAAGAATAAATACTATTAAAAACGTTACTTTTTTATTCATGCTTTTTTTGTAATTCAAATATAAATATTATCGGTGAAGATTTTATCAATTACTATTTTAATTTGATACTGAAACATACAAATTTACAACAACCCTATTCTAAGATTTCTTAAGATTTGATTTAGTGAATATTACATCATCTAAATGCTACAATGTAAGTAGTCCAAAATCTTTCAAAGCATTCATTGGTTTTGAGAACCAAAATAGTTCAAAGTCTTCAAAACCAATTTCAAAATCAATTTTTAGTTGAGCATAGGTTTGGTTTTTGCTTTGGGAAACAGAAAGTGTTTCGAGCTTTGTAACAA
>NZ_JBMOGV010000024.1:0-23953 GCF_049318185.1 Flavobacterium sp.
TTATAATTTGTTATCCGTTTTCTTTATGATTTTCTGAATACGTTTGTTTAAATCTCCCATAAGTTCTTCCATAGCACTCTCACAGTTGGGCAATATTTTATCTACATCAAGCACAGGAATGCCGCCAACCATCATCATGGTTTTCTTTGAACGCTCATTTTCGTTGATAACAAATAGTTTTTCACCTTTTTTATCATACACAGAAATTCTTGTGAAAGCTTTAACTTTTAATGTTGATGTACCGCCAATTCCAAATCCTTTTTCAAAAGAAAAATCGATATGAACAAACATAACGCCATCTGCCTTAACAGCATCTGCCATGGCTTTAGCCATACCTTCTTCGTTTGCAGCACCCATTGGTCCATCATAAATATATTTGTAACCATTATAAATCAAATAATCATTAGCGTCAAACTTCGACATTTGGTACTTTGGAACAAAATTTTTATACGCATCTGACCCTGTAACTTCTGCTTCGGGCACTAAATCAAAAGGAAATGATTTAGCATAATCGTTGTAAAAAGCATCATGGAATTTTACCAGTATAGGCTGTAAGTTAAATTTTGGATTGTCACGCAATTCAAATACTTTCTTTACTACACCTTCGGTAAGTTTATCACCAGCAATCTCTGAAAAATCAATTACTTTGTTAGCGTAGAAGGTAACTACAGCTACTTTTTTCTTTTGAGCCGAAACGGAAAATACAGTTAGCATCAAAAAGAAGAATAGGATGTTTTTTGTTGTTTTCATAAATTATTTTGTTTTTTTGTTGGCGCAAATATACTTTTTAAAAGCAAAAAAAACTATAATTTATTTAAATGTTGCGAGGTATTATGTTAAAAATAACCCATTTATAATGCGCTATTTCTATTGAACTATTTCATAATTGATGCCTAAGAGATACATTGTAGGTAATCCTAATAATCAAAATACCAGTTGAAGACATCGCAACGCAAGCCAACGGAGAGCCAAGTGGTACTTTCTTTAATGGCCGTAGCTGTTTCTGTAGCTGGTGAAAAGTTTCTGTAGAGTAAGCTACCAAATAGTTTCATATTGGTAGCAGGATTTATCAAATAACCCGCTTGCAAATCAGCCATAAATACATTGGTTTTGTTTCCTTGTCCAACGACCACTCCGGTTTCATAAGGTCGGCTTTCGTTATAACTTCTATAGATATCACTTCCGTAATTATAAGTATCTGTAGCATTGTTAAAATCTAATCCGCGAGTTCCTATAATTAGTTTGGCATCAGCATAATATCTTCCGTTATGGTAACGAGCAATCGCGACTAGTTCTTTGAAATTGCCACCCCATTGGTGTCCTAAACTTTGGTTGTTATGACCATAATTGGTAATGGCTTCGCTATGAGAATACACATAAGGACGTACTATATTATATTCGGCTTGAAGTAGTAAATTTTTGATGTTGAAAGCATTGAAATATTTGGCTCCCATTTGGATACCAAATTTATTTTTCCAGCTTTTTTGTCCCGCTTTTACATCGCTTAATGAAAACTCGTCTAATAAAAACTGCCCATAAAAAGTGATTTGATTGTTCCATTTGTATTTGGAAGTCAATCCTAACATGGCATTCCCGCTGCGGGCAGAAGAAGCAAACTCTACTGAACGATAAAAAATGATTGGATTAACAAAACTCATATCAAAACCACGGTTGTTTTTATTGGTCCAAATCACGGACTCGAAGAGGCCAATATTCCAATGTTTGGTCACATTCAAACTTAAATAATGAATGGCGGCAAACTTGGTAGCATAGGTTCTATCCGCTGTAACTTCGGGGCGAACGTCTTTGAGCCAAGTATAAAGATTCGTGTATTTTATTTTCCAAAAAGTGGTGTTCATTTTTACATAAGGATAAGGACTTGCGCCATCACTTAACAATAAAGAACGATAACCATCGCCCATAAAATTGCGACCATAGCCCAAGTTCAAGTTCAAAAATTGGCTTGGAGTATACGCTAAATTGGCTTCGGCTAAAGGAAAATCATAGGCATCAGATTTGAATACTTTGGCAATTCCCATTCCTGGGATAATGGCAGGATCACCGCCATCTGGCGCTAAAGTCTCTGCATAACGATTAAAGTAATCGGCAAATCTTCCTTGGCTTTCATAAATAGTTGTAGTGAAGTTTAAATCCTTTCCTAAACCTCCGTTGAACTGTATTCCTCTGGTATTAACATAAGTATAATTTGAAACACTTGGGTCACTTTTGCCCAACTGCAAATCAAAAATTGGATTTAATGTAAACCAATAATCTTCCCCTTGAATTTCGACTAGGTTTTCGTTCCAAATCTTTTTGCCCCACCAACCTTTTTTGGTTTTAAGTAATTTTTGATTTTCTTCTTTTAGGTTATAATATTTTGATACCTCAGCATAATTGTAGGGTTTTGATGCGGTATGGTTATTGGCACCCACTTGGTTCATTTCGTCATCAAATTGAGAATAATAGCTATGCGAAAAAGGAATATTCAAATGACTTCCGAGTTGAGGGTTGTCAAATTTTAGGTATTTGATGCTATCAATTTCTGATAAATATGTGTCATTTGGTCTGAAAACATTTGATTTTTTTTCTACTAATTCATCCGCTTGTTTTTGTGCTTCAAGTTGGGCAACGCTTTGTAATGGAATGGCTATTTTGAGGGTGTATTTGGCATACGTAGGTTGGCCATTATAGGTAGCTGGACTCACTTTTGGCAACTTTCCAAAAACTCTTTTACTCTCTGCAATTAATGCTTCATCCACAGCGTCCACAAAGATTACTTTGAAAGTTCCGCCTTCGGTAACTTCAAAAAGAACGATGACATTGCCTTTGAAATTGTTTTGTACCAAATTATCGGACATTTTGAAATTGTGGAATACAAAATCCTGCACTTGATTGTAAAAACAAGTTTCCAATGCTTTAAATTCCATGCCTTCACAAGAAGGAAAAATCGGAAATCTTTCTGTTGTTTTTTGTGTTACTTGCGCAGCAGCAACAATCGTAAATAAAATTATTAAAGAGAGAATTGTTTTTTTCATTTTTTTGAAATTATACTATTAATAATTGCCAGTAGCGATTTCGCCATTTGCAATAGTTTTAGCTGATGAAGTGCCTATTCTTTTTACGCCCAGGCGAATCATTTGAAGGGCTTCGTCATAAGTTCTAACCCCGCCAGCCGCTTTTACTGGCAATGGTGATGCGTTTTCGAGGATCATAATAATCGCAGGGAAAGTCGCACCGTTGGGTTTATTGTTTTCGGTCTTAAAAAACCCAGTGGAGGACTTTACAAAAACATTTGGATAACAATCTTCTTTGAAATTTGAGATAATTGTGTTTTTAATCAAAGCAGCAAATCGAATAATCTGCGCATCGGTTAAAGCGGCTACTTCTATAATCCATTTTGCCACTTTATGGTGTTC
This sequence comes from Flavobacterium sp., assembly GCF_049318185.1. Taxonomy (GTDB): domain Bacteria; phylum Bacteroidota; class Bacteroidia; order Flavobacteriales; family Flavobacteriaceae; genus Flavobacterium. Next base: position 3,417 of record NZ_JBMOGV010000024.1, read on the forward strand.
AAAAGCCAATTGGGTACCCAAATAAATTTCTTTTTTCACCAGTTCTAACTCGCCTTTTTTGAAGGCTTCATAATTGCAAACAAAATCTATTTCATCTGCATCCTCTTCTATGGCTTTTTGTGCTTCTTCGAGTTTTTCGCTAGTTGAATTTGTGCCTTCAGGAAAGGAAATCACAGTTCCAATCAATACTTTTGACTTAGCAGCAACAATCATCTCTCTGGCCATTTTCACCTTATCGGGTCTAATCATGATGAGTTTAAAACCTTCGTCAATAGCTTCTTGAACAAACTTTTTTACAACAGTAGTATTATCTTGTTCAGATAAACCGGCTTGTGCTGCCGTTTTTAAATAGGTAGAATCAAGATACTGTTTTATATTCATGGCATAAAAGTAAAAAAAAATCCCAATTTATATCGGGACTTTTGATGTTATCTATTATGGAGTGTTATTCTTGGATTTGATATTTTTAAATATCACCAATAGTAAAAATGCTATTGTTGCTCCGGTTAAATTAGCCAAAACATCAAAAACATCTGCATGTCTTGTTGTGGTAAATAACTCCTGCATCAATTCAATTACAATTCCGTAGCATAGAGAAACAAAAACAAGAATTCCGATTTTCTTGAGTTCTAATTGGTGTTGATTCAAGAAAATGTAAAATCCCCAAAGCAACGTAAAAACAAAATGAAAAGTAAAATGAACGTATTTATCGGCCGATGAAACACTTATTGATGGCAAATTATTGAGCTTGACTAAGCAAAAAAAAGCAATTAAAGTAGTCCAAGCAATAGCTGAACAGAAAATTACATTTTTAAGCACCAATAAGTTGTTTGTAGGCATCACATGAAAGCAATTCGTCAACTTCAGCAGGATTAGCGATTTTCACTTTAATCATCCAACCTTTACTATAAGGATCTGAATTTACATTTTCAGGATTTGATTCTAAATCCTCATTAAATTCTATGATTTCTCCAGACAATGGCAAGAATAAATCAGATACGGTTTTCACAGCTTCTACAGTTCCAAAAACTTCATCTTTACTTAAGGTTTGGTCTAAAGTTTCCACTTCAACATAAACGATATCTCCCAATTCTTTTTGGGCAAAATCTGTAATTCCAACTGTGGCAACATCACCTTCAATAGAAACCCATTCGTGGTCTTTAGTATATTTTAAATTACTAGGTATATTCATTAGTTTGTTTGTTTTTAAATTTAACTTCGTTCTGTTCAGACGCTTTGTCTTATAGTCTTCAAAAGTATAATTTCTAAGCAGATTATTAAAATGATTTCTTGAAAACTTTATCTAGTTTCCAAAATTATAGCGCATTGTAAATCCTGCTCTAATATTCATTAATGGGAAAGAAGTAGAAATTACTGGTTTTGAGAATGAATGATCATAGAAGAAAATCGCCGTCAAATTTTTACTGAAAGAATAATCAGCGGTTAGTTTCGCAGACCAAATGTTTTGTCCTCCTCCTAATTGATTGTTATTATAATCTAAATAACGAACAATAGTTTTATTATTTCTATAAGAGAAATCTACTTTAACATTGATGTCACTTTTAATTATCCCTGTAGGATTATCTGCTAATGTTGAAGAGAATATTACATCTTTAAATCTATATCCTAAACCTATTATATATTCTTTACCTTGAACTTCGGTTAATAGATTATTATCAAAACTCATGGACAAACTTCTATCTTTTTTAATCTCAGCTAAAATTTTGAATGAATTTTTCATCTCAAAATCTACTCTAACTAAGGGGTTGAATTGTTCTACTAAATTGATATTGGCAATAATTGTTTTATTAAAGAAATTACCAAAACCACTATTGTCTTGTTTAACAAGATTAGGATCGTAATCAAGATTAGAACGGAACGAATTTATAGTGTAAGAAGCTCTATAAGCATGTTGAATAGAGAAACGTTTGAAATTTTCTTTGAAGAAGTTATAACGCATCAATCCGCTATATTTTACTGTCCAGTTTGGTATCGGGAAATCACGAAAAGTTCCAAGAGAAACTCCATCAGCTGAACTTCCTGTATAGGCTGCCAGGAACGCAGGAATTAATACCGCTTGATTATTTTTACCAAAACCAATTGGATATCCCGCATTTGAATTATAAAAATTATATTTCGGATCATTTACATCGGTTGGAATTGGGTTTGTTACATCACCATATCTTGGAATATCCGTTCCATAATACTGTAGTGCTAATCTATCAGCAACAGTCAATCGATTATTTCTAAAATCATCAAAGGCAACTGAACCATTTTCATCGCTTTTCCCAAACGATGTTTTTATTAATACGGTTGAGATAGAGAAATTACCAAAACTGTAGGGTGATTGTGGAATATAATTTCCTGATGAATCAACATTATATTGTTCAGAATAATTATTAGCCAAAGTTCTGTCTGCGCTTAAATCTATTTTGAAATCAGGGAATAAATCTATATTAGCCGTTAAGTTTAAAGTTTTTGTTGAAACTTGAGTGTAATTTTGATTGAAATCTTGATAAGATGTTAACCAACCTCTTTTAGCCGCTTCATAACGCACATCATCTTGCATACCAAATACAAAACCTAATGATGGTTTAGTAGAACCAAAGAAACCTAATCCAGGAAGGAATCCAGGAAGTACCGTACCTTCATTTTGTGTATAGTTTACTTGCACATTTTTCACACTAGTCAAAACTCCTTTTAATCCATCTAGAAACACACTTGTAGATTTAGCTGGTTGGGCCTTCACATTGGTTATCTTTTCTCCTGGTTTTGGTAATGGTGCAGGTTTTGCTGGTGGTGCAGCAGGTTTTTTACCTAACCCAATATATTTATAAAAAGAATCCATGTTGAACGCTGTATTCAATCGATGAGAAGCTGCATTTTGAATTGTATTTCCCAAATCAGAAAAACCAGTAGCACTATTTGGGTCAGGAATAGAAGAGAACGCCAAAGAAGCGCGTTGCCAACTATAATCACCTGTATAAGAATAGGTAGATTTTACAAATGATAAAAATGGAATTTTGTTGATTGGTAAATCATAATTCACTACAATTTGTTGGTTGTGTTGATTAGGTGTTCCAATATTCCAAAAATCTGTCCAAAGCGTATAGCTATTATCTGGAACGTTATTTTCATCTAAATAAGAGCGGACTATATTGTGAGAAGCAGCCGTATAATTTACTTTTAAAGATTTAGTAATGTTATAATTAAATCCGTATTGGTAATTGAATAAATAGTTTCTTCTGAATAATGGTTCTAATGGAATACCCGCAACGTCAACCTGCCTGAACTGTTGTTTGTTATATTGACGAATAATATTTGAACTAAAGGAAATACTTGCTGGAAGATAATTAAAATTGAAATCTTGTAGCATTTTCCAATACGAACTTTTCTTTAAGAATTTGCTTTTCTTAAAAGGTTCCACTGCTTTTGACTGAAAAGCAAAAGTATAATCAACTGTAGCATTTACTTGCTGATCAAGGTAATTGTCAATTTCGTAATTATGTTTTTCCACTTGATTATAAGAATAGGAAAGTGTTATGTTTTCAGGATCATATACATGTTGTTTTTGATCTTGACCTCTTTCTTTTTTCACACCAATGAAGTTGATACTTTTTCTTTTAGTAAAATCAACAGCTCTATTTCGAATATTACTTCTTTCGGCGGCATCAGTTGTATTGCTAATTAATTGTTGTAACCTAATATCTTGATTAAACGGATCATATTCTGGCGTGATTAATTCTTCTCCAACAGCATAATTAAATGGTAAATTTAACCCCCATTTCTTTGGCAATAGTTTTCCTAGACTAAGATTGGTGACAATGTTATATTGTTGCATGTCTTCTCTACTGCGTTCATTTGGCCCTTGTTCTAAAGCCCCGAAACCAATTGTGCTTTTTCTTCCTGTAGCTGACATAGTAACTAAATCGGCTAAGTTGGTGTCAATGTTCAAAACCGCTGCCATTCCGCCTTTATTATTCATATCTGCAATACGCAGTTCGTTAAACCAAACTTCTCCTCTGATTTTTTCAGTATGATTATTTTTGATACCTACCATGAGGGTTCTAACCAAACCAAAATTTGGATTTCCTTTAATTCCTAATCTTAGATTTACATCTCCATCTCCATCAGGTTGCGTTACATCATCATCTGGATAATAAACTCCTTCTGGCAATGTTGTTGGATCAATTCCTAATGCCCTAACTTTCATTTTTGTTAAAAGCGACATGGCCAAATTAATTTCATTTTCAGCTGGCCAAACTACATCAGGATTAGAAGCAGTTGCCCCTTCTGGAGTAACTTTTAAAGGAATTTCAACTTGATAATAATTATTGGTAAAGTCATTTCCAAAACGAATAAATCCTACCATTTGATTGTCTTGTAGTGGTGTTGGATCTGTAGGTGCTGGTAATGCTTCTGCATGCAAAAACATTTTCAATTTATTGAACTGGCGCATGTCAACATTTACATTCTTGAATACCGCTCTTGCATCGCCAACTTCCAATCCTTGTCCTGAAACTCTTAAAGAAAGAGATTGCTCATTTTGATTAATAACTTGGTTGTTTGCGTTGGTTTGCTCACGCACTACGTCAGGAGGTAAAACATATGGGATTGGCAATCTACTTGCATTTTCTTGAATATTTACTGATAGGACATCAAAATTTGTGTCATCATCATCAGGATCAGCATCAGCTTGTTGGAAGGAATTTACATAACGTCTCCATTCACCGCGAACTAAATCTAAAGCCCCAAAACGGACAGTAATTGGCTCACTAAATCCTGTCATAAACATTCTCATAAAACGAATAGAACGGAAATCAGAGATACTTCCTATAGTGTTTGTGGGTTGTGATACTGGAATTTTAAATTGATACCAACGAGCTGTTGTTGAAGTTCCGTTTGGAAGATTTACAACGGTTTCTCTTTTATCTGTAATATAGTTTTGCCCAACTTGCATCAATGGTGATGTGCTTGGTTGCATCTCAATTTTATATTCATAATAGGCACTTGCCTCATTCATAGTGTTATCACGATTGATATCTTCAACATCAGGCAAAGTCGTTGAGCCTCTATTGGTATCTGAAACGCCCACGGGGGAATTTCCTTGAATGCCATTATATTTTTTATAACGTTCAAATACACTTGAACCTGTTGCATTCAAAAAATATTGGTAGTTATCCGCAGCTGGGTCATCCAAAGTAGCATAATCGCCAATGTATGAAAGGTTTCTTTCATCTGCATCATTCACACCGTCAAATCCAACATCTTGTGCCTCTCTATTGGCACCATCAACATCAAAAGCATATATAAGTGATTGTGAGGATGGCACTTTACCCCAAGCTGTTGTGCTTGTTAATGACTGTGAAGCACTATTAGAAGGTAAACCATTTTCATATTGCTTTCGGCTATCTTTTAATACATCTTCAGATATCTCTCCTAAGTTGAAATATAGTTGACCTGTATTATTAGTATTTGTTGGATTTCCTGCTGGATTTGTAGCATCTAAATAAGGGTCTAAAACCCAAAACTGGATGTATTCTACATTACTTTGTTCAAAATTGGTCGAGTTAATAGCACGCATAATACCACCAAAATTATCTTTTGGATTTAAAAATCCCGATGAACTTATCCCTTCGGGATTATAATTATAGGGTCCGCGCTCTTGAGGATAATAAGTTAAGTCTAAAGTATTAATAACCGTTTGTTGCCCTATTGCTAAGTCTAAATTTGGAAACAATTCATTACTATATACCCTTCTAGTGCTATTTAACGAAATTCCATCTTGTCCAATTTCTCCTGGAGTTTGCACATATATAGTTGGGTCAATACTATACCAGTTAAGTTTAGCTCTTTTGTAACCATAAAGCAAATTTAATGCTTGTGGTGGAAAATTGACTACGGAAGAAGAAGGAGGTACAAAATCATTATAATCAACTCCCGATTGCCATTTTGGTGTAGATGCTAAAGTCCAAGACAATGGTGAACGCATATCAATGGTCGTTTGAGAGCCTTCAAAGTCATCTATATAAACCGTTGATTCTCCTTGAAAACTATCATTTTTAGAAGCTGCTGGTTTTAAAAAAGCCATTTCGCCTCTTAACGAAAAATTAGAAACAACATCTGTGTCAACATTTGGTAATTTATTTGCCAATCTTGTTAGAAATGGAACTTCCGTTGAATAGTTTACATTAAATCCGAAAATAGTGTTATTGACAGACTCTTGGCCATAGTTTGATTTACTAGTAAATGGTCTTTCGGTCATTTTAATTAATGTAGCTCCAACCAAAAATTTGTCTGAGAATTTATGTTCCACATTTACTCCCATAAATCTTCTAGTTTGCTGACCAAATGTAGAATTGTTTTCAACAGAAACTTGGATAGGAGTATTGGAAGCTTGAAGTGATGGGTCTAAGATTTGAACTCTTCCTGCTTGATAATTTACGCTATAATCAACCCCTTCTTGCAACACTCTTCCGCCGGCAGTTACTACCACTGAACCTCTTGGAACATTAAAGGCACCAATAGGAATTCCTTCTCCACCAGCAGATTTATATCTCCCTTTTAATTGAAATTTATTTTTATCAGCATCTTGTAACGCTCCAGCTTGTGTATTGGTATACATACTTCTGAAAACATATTTTTGTTGGTTTCCATTATAGGTATTCACATCATTATAATCTTCAGCGCCAAGTTTTAATTTGTCAAAGATAACTTTACCAAAAGGTTCTACTGAGGTGAAAATAAGTCGACCGTTTTGTTGATCAACCGTTAATCCCGGTAAAAAATCGAAAAAACCATCACCTCCATCTTGTGGGTCATTGTTGTAGTTTAACTTATCTACGTTGAATACTTTCAACAAAGGAGTTTCAGCAACTCTATTTTCTGGTAAAGGGTTAGAAGGAAATGGTGTTCCTGCTACTGGACTAATATAATTTATAGGCGAAGGATCTGTATATAAAATATTAAATCTAAAATCTTCTCTTTGCAATTGGTAAGCACCCGGAATTTGATAGATATTTTTCATCATCAAATTCCAAATTGGTTTTTGAACGTTTGTCAATGTGCTCTTTAACATTTTCAATATCAAACTTTGACTAGAAACAGTTTGTGGTGCTGTCCCGTTATCCTGAACTACAGTAGCATCAACTCCATCTGTACCGAATTCCCCAACTTGATATACTTCATCGCCAATAGTGTATTGATAGGCAACAGCCAATACTTCATCATTGGCTAATCTTTGTTGCAACGAAATGTATCCTAATTGTGGGTTCAAAATATACTCATTAGGCAATAATTTTCGAGCATTTTCAAGTTTAGAATAGTCTGTTCCTTCATCAACTGGATTATTAAATCCTGCACTTGCCGTTACAACGTCTCTAACACTAGCATTTAATAATCCACCACCAGATGTAATTAAATCGGGATTATACTGGTTATTATTGTTATCTGTTGGTGCATCTGTTGGTGAAACGAAAAAACTTCCTGGAACAGGATTTATAGCAACTATTTGATTATCTGTAAAACCCCCTAATCTTGATTCCCCTAAATCTTGAATAGCTATAATATTTCTTAAGTTATTATTAGTGGAGTTTACACGATTTTGTCTATTGGTTACCCAAACTTCTATTCTAGTAATTTGAACCCTGCTATTGATGAAAGGATAATTTTTTAATGCAGCATCATATTTATTTCTAAAATATTGAGACAAGAAAAAGTGTCTATCTGCATCATAATCTAAACCAAATATTTCAAAATCTTGAATAGTTCCTCCACCTTGTGACGTAACTGATTTGGTTTGAGATTTTTGTTCAGAGAAAACACCTGTTACTGTAGTTTTACCAAATTGCAATTGTGCTTTCACCCCAAACAAACTTTGTGCTCCTCGAATCAAAGAATTTGTCAAAGGCATACTCACATTACCAAATTCAATTTTCTGGATAATATCGTCCTCTGTTGGCGCATATTCTAATTTGATTAAATTTTGAAAGGAAAATGTTGACTGCGTATCATAATTAGCATTAACATTCAAACGTGTTCCCACTTTTCCGTTTAAACTCATACTGATTCTTTGTTGAAAATCAAAGGTAGTTTGTGATCTATTTCTGGGAGACAATGCGGGATTATCTTGTTTTGTATAACGAACCCCTAAATCCATTTCTACAGAACCAGAAGGTTTTACGTCGATAGTATTTCCTCCAAAAATGGTTTCAAAAAAGCCTGAATTAACATAATATCTAGGTAATAAATCTTTCTTAGCGGCTTCGCTTCCTTCTTTTTTTCCATCAATAGCATCCGACTTTTTTTTGAAATAATCTCGCATTGATTCGCGAAGAACTAATTGTTCGTATTCTTTTGGCGTTAAAATAATTGGATAATTAATATTAAATCCATCTAAAGTGCTTGAATAAATATACCTATTAGTTACTGGATCGTATGAGTATGCGTTTACAATGCTATTTGGGTTTTTTATTTCTACTCTTCCCGTTGAATAACCTGTACTATCTTTTTGAGCTTCATTTACTTGTGCAAAAACTGACATACTAATCAAAAAAACTATTCCGAAAAGGATTGTTTTAAAATTTGAAAATGAATTAGTAATGTATATTGTTTTCAAGAATTATAAATTTTTTAATGCTTGTTTAATTATAGTCTCAAGCGTAGCTTCTGGATTCTCTTTTATGATTTTATCAACTACTTTTTCAGCATTTTTTCTAACATAACCCAAAACCTCCAATGCAGATAACGATTCTTCTCGATTAATATTGTGTTGAGAGATAGATATTTCATCTAAATCATAGATTTTTAAAACTTTTTCTTTCAAATCCAATATAACTCTTTGGGCGGTTTTGCTTCCTATTCCTTTTATTCCTTGAATAGTAACTACATCAGCGCTTGCAATGGCTTGAATAATTTGTTTTGGGTCTAAAGATGACAACATAGTTCTGGCTATACTAGCTCCAATTCCTGATACGGAGAGCAATAATTTAAACAATTCTCTTTCTGATTTTTCAACAAATCCAAAAAGTGAATGTGCATCTTCTTTTATTTGAAGATACGTAAATAATTTGACAAAATCTGAATTTGGCAATAAAGAAAAAGTATGAAGTGAAATATTAATATGATAGCCAACTCCATTACAGTCAATTATGACTTCTGTTGGTGTTTTTTCAACTAATTTTCCTTGAATATGTGCTATCATTTTAATCGAAATCTTGTTCCAAATATAGTAAAATTCTTCTATTGACAGAATCTCTTTGCTTTGTCATTAAAATAGTACAAAAACTATTTGGTTGTCGTCTTTTTTCGTTTTTCTTTTTCTTGAGCATCAACTACTGCAACAGCTACCATATTGACCATTTCTTCCACACTTGCCCCTAATTGGAAAATATGAACTGCTTTTTCCATCCCTAACATAATTGGTCCAACGGAATCAACTTTATAGAGTTCTTTTAGTAATTTATAATTGATGTTAGCGGCTTCAAGATTTGGAAAAATCAAGGTATTTACTTTTTTTCCTGCCAATTTTGAAAAAGGGAATTTATTTTTTAACATTTCGGCATTTAGAGCAAAATCGGTTTGTATTTCACCATCCACTATTAAATCTGGATAATGTTCGTGCAAATAAGCCACTGCTTCTCTAACTTTTGTAGCACTTTCGTGTGATGAAGATCCAAAATTAGAAAAGGAAACCATAGCAATGACTGGTTCCATCCCAAACATTCTAACGGTTTTGGCGGTCATTAAAGCAATTTTTGCCAATTCATCGGCTGTTGGATTTGGATTGATGGCAGTATCCGATAAAAACATTGGGCCACGATTGGTCATCATCATGTTAGTAGTAGCAATAAGAGTAATTCCTGGAGCCTTACCTACCAATTGCATCAATGGTTTTACTGTGGATGGATAACTACGGGAATACCCTGAAACCATAGCATCTGCATCACCTTCATTGACCATCATAGCCGCAAAATAATTACGCTCACGCATCCATTTTTGAGCATCTAGTAAAGAAATGCCTCTACGTTGTCTCGACTTCCAATAGATATCTGCATATTTTAATCTGCGTTTGTCTTCTTCCTTTGTTTTTGGGTCAAAAATAGGTACTTCAGCATCAAATCCTAATTCTTCTTTGAGTTCCAAAATCAATTCTTTATTTCCTAAAAGTATGGGATTAGCAATACCTTCCTCATAGGCAATTTGAGCAGCTTTCAACACATCTAGATGATCGGCTTCTGCAAAAACAACACGTTTTGGTTCAGTCTTAGCCCGATTGGTAAGTAAACGAACCATTTTATTATCTGATCCTAATCGTTCTAATAATTCTTCTTCATATTTTTCCCAATCTGTAATTGGCTGTAAAGCCACACCCGAATTCATAGCGGCTCGTGCCACGGCTGGAGCAACAACTGCAATTAATCTTGGGTCAAATGGTTTAGGAATGATATACTCTTTCCCAAAATTCAAACGAGTTTCGCCATAGGCAATATTGACTTGTTCGGGCACTGGTTCTTTAGCTAATGCTGCTAAGGCATGCACCGCTGCCATTTTCATTTCTTCATTAATTTTTGTAGCTCTTACATCAAGAGCACCACGAAAAATATAAGGAAATCCAAGTACGTTGTTCACCTGATTGGGATGGTCTGAACGACCGGTTGCCATAATAATATCTTTTCTGGTAGCAATAGCCAAATCATAATCAATCTCTGGAATTGGGTTTGCCATAGCAAAAACTATTGGAGTTTTAGCCATTCCTAAAAGCATTTCTGGAGATAAAATATTCCCTACAGATAGACCAAGAAAAACATCAGCACCAACTAAAGCTTGAAGAAGTGTAGTGCCTTTTTTCCCGTGGGTGTATTTCATTTGTAAATCTGATAAATCTGTTCGGTCCGCAGAAAGTACACCTTCTTTATCAAACATAACTATGTTCTCGGGTTTTACACCAAGTAAGATATACAAATTAGCACATGCCAATGCTGCAGAACCTGCGCCAGAAACTACTATTTTTACGTCTGTTGTTTTTTTCTTGGCAATTTCGAGTGCATTCAATAACGCTGCCGAAGAGATGATAGCTGTTCCGTGCTGATCATCGTGCATCACAGGAATATTTAATTCTTCCACCAAACGTCTTTCAATTTCAAATGACTCTGGTGCTTTTATATCTTCTAAATTTATACCTCCAAAAGTAGGAGCAATGTTTTTAACCGTTTCAATAAAAGCGTCCACATCTTTCGTTCCAACTTCTATATCAAAAACGTCTATGTCAGCAAATATTTTAAACAGCAACGCTTTGCCTTCCATAACTGGTTTAGATGCTTCTGGACCAATATCTCCAAGACCTAAAACGGCAGTTCCATTAGTTATTACTGCTACTAAATTTCCTTTAGCTGTATATTTATATACGTTATTAATATCTTTGACAATTTCTAAACAAGGTTCTGCAACACCTGGTGAATAGGCTAAAGATAAATCTCTTTGGGTTGCATATTTTTTTGTTGGGACAACTTTTATTTTGCCAGGAGTAGGTTTGGCATGATATAAAAGCGCTTCTCTTCGTTTACTATACTTATTCATTATCTATTTCTTCAGAAATACAAAGGTAAAAGTCTGAGTGTAAAAAGGAAACTTTTAAGAGTTTCTTTTTTAAAAAGAATCTACTTTAAAAATTTTATGTTTCTTTTCAATCCTTCTAATTGTGTTCTTTTTAAAGGAGAATTAGTAAATACTTTAGTAAAAGTCTCTTCGGTGATTTCTTCCCAGTCTTTTTTGGTATAGGAAAGCAATTCCGGATATGGGGTAAATAAAGGTTCATTATGTGGTTTTGAAAATTTATTCCAAGGGCAAACATCTTGGCACACATCACATCCAAACATCCAGTCGTCTAGTTTCCCTTTCATCTCTTGAGGGATATTTTCTTTGAGTTCAATAGTAAAATAGGAAATGCATTTACTCCCATCTACTTGATAGGGTGCTACTATAGCTTGTGTTGGACAGGCATCAATACAAGCAGTGCAAGACCCACAATGATCAGTTACTGGATGGTCATAGTCTAATTTTAAATCGATAATTAACTCCGCAATGAAATAAAAGGAACCTACTTGCTTTGTTAATAAATTACTGTTTTTACCAATCCAACCTAAACCACTTTTGGCTGCCCATGATTTTTCCATCACGGGTGCAAAATCAACAAAAGCGCGTCCTGAAACATCACCTATTTCTCTTTTGATGCTTTTGAGTAGTTTAATTACTTTTTTTCGAATTGCATTATGATAGTCTTTGCCATAAGCATATTTTGAAATTTTATAACTTTCCTCATTTTGGAAATCAGAAGGATAATAATTGAGCAGTAAAGAAATAACACTTTTGGAATCTGGAACTAATAAAGTTGGGTCTAATCGTTTGTCAAAATGGTCAGCCATATATTCCATGTTACCATGTTGATTTTGGTTCAACCATTTTTCTAATCGAGGGGCATCTTCCTCAAGAAATCCAGCTTTGGAAATGCCACAAGACATAAAACCAAGGCGTTTTGCTTCGAATTTGATAAAAGCTGTTCGATGTTGGATGTTGGATGTTGGATGTATAATGTTTAATTTGTTTTTCATTTTAGCTTAGATTTAAAAGCTAAAGTCATATTCATTAATTCATAACTACTATCATAATAAACATTAAACAGTTCAGTCGATAGGTAATTTCTATTCTTTGCTTTATACAAACAGGTAACAACTTCCGCAATGGATCGAATAGCATAATTCAAAAATCTTTTGTATTCAGCATTTGATTGTTCTATTGAACCTTCAGCAATATTTAAAGCAATTGAATCAGCCGCTCTTGTTATTTGTGATGAGAGATTATAAAGTTCTTTCTTGGGAAAAGCTTCTGCTAATAGGTTTATCTCTTCTCCGAAATTCATAGCTTTTTGCCAAATAATTAATTTCTCAAACTTAAAACTCATAATTTTTTCTTTATCATGAAAAAAAAACATCTAACACCTAACACCCATCATCCATTCTAAAACAACTCCCCTTGATTAAACCCTTTCACTCTAGCTAAATGCTTATACGCTTTCTCTGTAACTTCTCTCCCTCTAGGTGTTCTAATGATGAAACCTTCTTGGATTAAAAATGGTTCATAAACTTCTTCAATGGTTTCTCCACTTTCGGAAACAGCAGTTGCCAATGTGGATAAACCAACTGGTCCACCTTTGAATTTATCAATTATTGTCACAAGAATTTTATTATCCATTTCGTCTAAGCCGTGAGCATCAACATGTAATGCCTTTAGTGAATAACGAGCGATTTCTATATCAATACTTCCATTACCTTTTATTTGAGCAAAGTCTCGAACACGTCGTAAGAGTGCGTTGGCTATCCTTGGTGTGCCTCGACTTCTTCCAGCAATTTCAATAGCGGCTTCCATCGTAATGGGCATTTTTAATATCATTGAACTTCGTTGCACTATCGTGGTTAAAAGCTCTGTATTGTAATATTGTAAACGACTTTGTATTCCGAAACGAGCACGCATTGGTGCTGTCAATAAACCTGAACGTGTTGTTGCGCCAACTAATGTAAATGGATTAAGATTGATTTGAACCGTTCTGGCATTTGGCCCTGATTCAATCATTATATCAATTTTGAAATCCTCCATTGCTGAATATAAATATTCTTCTACAACAGGACTTAAACGGTGGATTTCATCAATAAATAACACATCTCTGTCTTCTAGATTAGTTAATAATCCCGCTAAATCCCCTGGTTTATCTAACACAGGTCCAGAAGTAATTTTTATTCCAACACCGAGTTCATTTGCTAAAATATTTGCCAAAGTAGTTTTCCCTAATCCTGGTGGACCATGAAAAAGTGTATGGTCTAATGCTTCATTTCTTTGATTTGCAGCTTCTACAAAAACTTTTAGATTATCAAGTACTTGTTCTTGTCCTGTGAAATCATCAAAGGTTAATGGCCTTAATTTTTTCTCTAGATCAAGTTCTTCGGGATTAAAATTATCGTTAGTTGGATTTAAATTTTCGTTCATACTACAAATATATAATAAAGATGGATGCAAATAAAAATGCCTTTCGAAAGGAAAGGCATTTGCATATTATTTTTAAAGATTAGTGATGTAATTGTTCTTCACCTTTTTTCATGGGTACATTTTGAGGAACAAAATCATCATCATGTCCTGGTTTACTATAATCATAAGGCCATCTGTAAACCTCTGGAATTTCTCCTGGCCAGTTCCCATGAATATGCTCTACAGGTGCAGTCCATTCTAAAGTATTTGATTTCCAAGGATTTTGAACTGTTCTTTTTCCGTAGAAAATACTAACAAAAAAGTTCCATAAGAAAACTAATTGGAAAGCTCCTCCAACCAAAGCAAAAACGGTAATAATAACATTAACATTTTGCAAATCATCAAACAATGGGAAGTTGGTATTTGTATAATATCTTCTTGGTAATCCTGCCATTCCTATAAAGTGCATTGGGAAGAATACTCCATAAGCACATACGGCAGTAACCCAAAAGTGAATATATCCTAAATTTTTATTCATCATTCTTCCAAACATTTTTGGGAACCAATGATAAATTCCTGCAAACATTCCGTAAAGAGCAGAAATACCCATTACTAAGTGAAAGTGTGCTACTACAAAGTAAGTATCGTGAACATTAATATCCAAAGTACTGTCACCTAAAATAATACCAGTTAAACCACCCGTTATGAAAGTTGAAACTAATCCAATAGAGAAAAGCATCGCAGGATTTAACTGCAAGTTTCCTTTCCATAGCGTAGTGATATAGTTAAATGCTTTTACCGCTGATGGAATTGCAATTAATAAGGTTGTAAATGTAAATACTGAACCTAAAAATGGATTCATTCCTGAAATAAACATGTGGTGCCCCCAAACGATAGTTGACAAGAATGCAATAGCAATAATTGACATAATCATAGCTCTGTATCCAAAGATTGGTTTACGTGAGTTAGTCGCTATAACTTCTGAAGTGATTCCCAATGCCGGTAATAATATGATATAAACTTCAGGATGTCCTAAAAACCAAAATAAGTGCTCAAATAAAACTGGAGAACCGCCTTGATAATGTAGAACTTCACCAGCAATATAGATATCTGATAAGAAGAAAGAAGTTCCAAAGCTTCTATCCATAATTAACATCAAGGCTGCAGAAAGTAATACTGGAAATGATATTACACCTATAATTGCAGTGATGAAGAAAGCCCAGATAGTCAATGGTAATCTAGTCATTGACATTCCTTTTGTTCTTAAGTTGATAACCGTTACTATATAATTCAACGAACCTAACAAAGAGGCGGCTATGAATATTGCCATAGAAACTAACCATAAAGTCATTCCTGTTCCTGAGCCCGATATTGCTTGAGGTAATGCACTTAATGGTGGATAAATCGTCCAACCGGCATTTGCAGGTCCTGATTCCACAAATAAAGAAGAAACCATAACAACACTTGACAAGAAAAATAGCCAATAAGAAATCATATTTAATAATCCCGAAGCCATATCTCTAGCACCACATTGTAGTGGAATTAAAAGGTTACTGAAAGTACCACTCAAAGCTGCTGTTAATACAAAGAAAACCATGATAGTTCCATGAATTGTAATCAAGGAAAGATAAGTTTCATTTGACATAACTCCTCCTGGAGCCATTTTTTCGCCTAAGAAAAAACTAAATATTTTGAATGACTGTTCTGGCCATGCTAGTTGCATTCTAAAAAGTAATGACATACCAACACCAATTACACCCATAACGATACCAGTAATTAAATACTGTTTTGCAATCATTTTGTGATCTATACTAAAAATATATTTAGTAATGAACGTGTCTTTATGGTGGTGTTCGTGTTCGTGATTGTGAGCTTCTGCTGACATAAGTAAACTTTTTAAATTTATTATTATTTCATTTCAACTTGAGCAACTACCGAAGTATCTTTAATTTTAGCTAAAGTTGTATCTTTTGATTTATTAGTCCCTGCTTCAGAAGCTTTTGCCTCTGCAGCAGCAGCTTTAACAGCTTGTACTATTGTTTTTGGTGCATTTTCTTTTAACCAAATTTTATACTCTTCTGGTGTATCAACTACTATTTTCATTTGCATGTTATAATGAGAAGCACCACATATTTTATTACACAATAATAAAAAATCGAAAGTGTAAGGATCAAGTGCTGCTTCACCATTGGCAACTAGCTCAGTACTTTTTTTAGCTCTTATTTCATTTATATCTGACACTTTTTGAAGCATAGCTGGTTTTTCTCTCATCTCAGCAGTAGTTACAGATGGGATAAATGAAAATTGAGTAACCATTCCAGGAACACAATTCATTTGAGCTCTAAAATGCGGCATATAAGCAGAATGCAAAACATCTTGAGAGCGCATTTTAAAAATAATTCTCTTTCCTTTTGGAATGTGAAGTTCGGTTGAGTTAAAATCATCTTGAGCATTTGGATCAGATAAATCAACACCTAGATTATTTACACCTTCAATATAACGAACATTTGCTTTTCCTAATACATCATCTGCACCAGAATATCTAGCTTCCCATTTGAATTGTTGTGCATAAAGTTCAATAACAATAGCATCTTTTTCATCTTCTTGGTTAACAAACATAATATTTGTCCATGCGTACAAACCATATAATATAAGTCCTGCTAAAACTATGGCAGGAATAACACTCCAAATAAATTCTAATCTATTATTATCTGCAAAATAAAGCGCTTTCTGTCCTTGCTTACCTCTATATTTGAAAGCAAAATAATGTAATAATGCTTGTGTAATAGTTTGTACAACAAGTATTAAAATCATACTAATCATCATAAGATTATCAACTTCTACTCCATGTTCTGACGCTGAGTCACCTATTAAAGGGAATTTACTGTAATATAGAAGACAGTATATTGTGGTTAGATATATAAATCCTAAGAATCCAAACATCAAGTATCCATTAACTTTATTATCGTTATCAGTTGCAACTGGGCTGTCATCAACATTAACACCAACTTGAGTTAAGTCGAAAATTTTTGTTAACTGCCACACGGCAACTGCCAATAAAACTACAACTATAAGTACCAAAAGAGTTGTCATTTGTAATTTACTTTAAAATATTAATAATGAAAATGTTTACTTTCTTCAATGAAAGGATTTCGTTTCGGAACCAATGGAGCTTTAGTTAAAGCGCTGAATACTACAAAAATGAATAATCCTAAAAAGAAAGCCAATGATGAAATTTCAGGTATTCCAATAAACCATCTGTCTCCAACTGTTGCTGGCATAATCATATTGAAGAAATCAACATAATGTCCAATTAAAATTACAATACCTGCCATTACTATAATCCAATAAATACGTTTGAAATCGGTATTGATTAAAAGTAATATTGGAAAAATAAAGTTCATTACAACTGCGCCCCAAAAAGTAATACCATAATCATTGATTCTAGTAACAAAATAGGTTACTTCCTCAGGTATGTTAGCATACCATATCAACATAAATTGCGAGAACCATAAATAAGTCCAGAACACACTAATACCGAACATAAATTTAGATAAATCGTGAATGTGACTTGAATTTACATTCTCTAAATATCCTTTAGATTTTAAATATATAGTAACCATTTGAATAGTAGTTATACCACTCACAAAGAAACTAGCAAAAACATACCAACCAAATAATGTACTAAACCAATGCGGGTCAACTGACATAATCCAATCCCAAGCCATTATAGATTCAGAAACAATAAAAAATACTAAGAATGCTGCAGACAATTTGAAATTCTTTTTGTAGAAACTATTGTCATTTGACTCGTCTTGTGCTAAACAATTTTTTCTTGAATAATATCTGTATAAATTCCAAACAGTTAAAAACAACAATGCTCTAATAATCCAAAACGGAAAATTCAAATATCCTGATTTTCCTTTTATAATTTCATCGGTAGCTCTTATTTTTTCATCCATCCAAATGAATAAATGATTAAAATGGAAACCTGATACTAATAATAGTAAAAAGAAAATTATTGAACCAGGCAATAGATAAGAGGTAATGCCTTGCATTACTCTAAACAATACTGGAGACCAACCCGCTTGAGCTACTTGTTGAATTGCATAGAATGCTAATGCTCCCATGGCTATCAACATAAAAAATATACAAGCCACATATAAAGCAGCCCAAGGTTTATTTTGCAATTGATGAAAAACATGTTCCACATGTTCTTTATGTTCAAGATGTTCATTGGCTTCATCGTAATTAACACCAGCGTTAGTACTTGTGTGTTCTTCATGATTTATTGAAGTCGTTTCAGTAATTGTATCTTTTACAGAGGAAACCGCTTCAGCATGAACAGCTGTTGAGTCAATTGTGTTTGTAGCAACTTCTTCATGATTTGTAGTAGCGTGATGAGATTCTGCTTTAGCTTCATGATGCTCTGCAGCTGCTTCATGTCCACCTTCGTGATGAGATTCCTCTTCTTTAAGAATTGCCTCAACCTCTTGAATAGTTTTTGGTGCAGCGAAAAAACCATAACCTATACCAAGTACACCAACTAGCATCAGGATATAAGAGAATGTTTTTAATTTACTTGAAAATGTATACATAGCTTTAACTAACTGTTTGTTCTAGAATTATAATTTACTTTTTAGCTCCATAACGTATGCTGCAACCTGCCAACGCTCTTTTTGATTCAATAGATTGGCATAAGATCCCATTGAGTTTAAACCATAAGTTTGAACATGGTAAATACTACCAATTGAAATTTGTCTATCTGCGTAGCTTGGTACCCCTAATATTTTTTCTTGTGTAACTAATTTTCCTTTCCCGTTACCCTCAGTACCGTGACAAATTGCACAATAAATACCGTATAATTCAGCTGCTTTTGTCATATCTACTTCAGTTGAATCTAAAGGAGAAATTATTACTGATTTTGAAAAATTATATCCTTCAGTTGTATTTGGTATTTCATAAGGAACAAATCCTCTTTTAATAGATCCAATAGGAGGAAGTTGACCTTCTTTTCCTTTTAATCCTGTAGGCGAATTGAAAGCATCAGATTCTGAATAGGTTTCATAAGCCACAGATTCATACATGTTTGGCATGTATTGATAGTTTGGTTTCAAATTATCTTTACAAGATGAAAGGGAAACCATGATACCTGCTACTATTGCTATTTTAAATAAACTTTTCATATCTAATATTAATGCTTATCAATTACTTTAACTTCTACCGCACCCGTTCCTTGAAAAAATTTCACCAATTCAGTTTCATTATCATGAACAGCAACTTCCATTAAAAAGTGATCATCAGTAGTTCTTACATCTGGGTTTTCAGCTTGTTTAAACGGCCATAATCTACTTCTCATGTAAAAAGTAATAACCATTAAGTGTGCTGCAAAAAACACAGTCATTTCAAACATTACTGGAACGAAAGCTGGCATGTTTTGATAATAAGCAAAACTTGGTTTTCCACCAATATCTTGTGGCCAATCTTGTATCATGATATAATTCATCATTGTCGTAGCTACTGACAACCCAATACATCCATAAATGAAAGCACAAATGGCTAATCGTGTTGGTGCAATTCCCATAGCTTTATCCAATCCGTGAACTGGAAAAGGGGTGAATACTTCTTCAATGTGATGATGTGCAGCTCTTGTTTTATGAACTGCATCCATTAATATGTCATCATCATTATATATAGCGTGTATAACTTTATTACTACTCATAGCAATTATTAATGTTTATCTGAATGATTATGCCCTTCTAATTCTCTTTGTCTCTTATAATTTTCTCCCGATGATTTCAATATTGTTTTTACCTCCGCTTGAGCAATCACTGGGAAAGTTCTAGCATAAAGAAGGAATAATACAAAGAAGAAACCAATAGTGCCAATAAAGATACCGATATCAACGAAAGTTGGAGAAAACATTGTCCAAGATGATGGCAAGTAATCTCTATGTAGTGAAGTTACGATGATTACAAAGCGCTCAAACCACATACCTATATTAACTACAATAGATATAATGAAAGAGAACATAATACTTGTTCTTAATTTCTTAAACCACATGAACTGTGGAGAGAAAACGTTACAAGTCATCATCGACCAATATGCCCACCAATATGGACCCGTTGCTCTATTCAAGAAGGCATATTGTTCGTATTCTACCCCTGAATACCAAGCTACAAATAACTCCGTGATATAGGCAACACCAACTATAGAACCCGTAATCATGATCACAATATTCATTAATTCAATGTGTTGTATAGTTATATATGCTTCAAGGTTTGATACTTTTCTCATGATAATAAGTAAAGTATTTACCATCGCAAATCCCGAGAATACCGCTCCTGCAACAAAGTAGGGCGGGAAAATGGTAGTATGCCATCCAGGTATTACTGAAGTAGCAAAGTCAAAGGATACAATAGTGTGAACAGAAAGCACAAGTGGTGTTGCTAAACCAGCAAGAACTAAAGAAACTTCTTCAAAACGTTGCCAATCTTTAGCTCTTCCACTCCAACCAAAAC
>NZ_JBMOGV010000025.1:0-23232 GCF_049318185.1 Flavobacterium sp.
TGTTACAAAATATAAATCAAAATTGTTAACAAATTAATAGAATAGAAATTATTAAAATCTTACTTGAATCTAATTGAATCAGACTAAATCATGAACAAAAAAGAAGGAATATGATAAATAAATAAATTACAAATCATTTAATATTAAAAAATAATCTATTATTTTAAAACTTTATTCTGCCAATAGTCAGTAAGCTCATCTATGTCTATTGGATTAGCAGGTTTTTGAGATATGAGTCTACCTCTAGTGAATGCTCTATCAAGAATGGTTTCTATCAAAAAATCTTCATTTACATCATAAGGAGCATATTTAGCTTTAAGACTAATATCAAATAATCTCGCTGTATTATTTGACCAAAATGCTTTCCAACCACTTTTATAATCTTTTATTAGTTCAAAAGTTGTAAACCCTGTTTGGCGATGGATAAGTTTTACAAGTATCTGCCCTTGTTTACGAGATAATTTTTTTAATTGTCCGGTAAATTCATTCTCTATATAATCCTCTACTATTTTAAAGTATTTCTTTCTATCACGATTAGTCTTCATCTTACCCAAGTTCTTGTTTAAAATTGTCAATCGTTCTGAGGCAGTTTTTGCAAAAGGGTATACTTTATATACTCTATTTTGTAATAAGAGAAACAGTTTTTTATCTTCTGGACTTAATTTTACTTTGTAAATAACAACTTCTTCTAATGGTATAGGCTCATCAAGAATAGTGTCGAGTTCCTCAACACTTAGTTCTTTTTTTTTGATAGAATCTGAAGTAACTTGTGCTTTTAAAGAAAATGAAATCAGTAATACTGAAATGATAAAAAATAACTTTCTCATAAATAATAATTATTAGAGTAAAAATATAGAATATCATTAACAACTCTAATGCCAAATTTATATTTTAGCAAAAAAATATTTATGACTACTAAATCAATCCTTACCAAATCATCTCTTTCTTTTTTAGAAAACTATTTGAATAATGCATCACCTACTGGCTATGAATCTGCTGGACAAAAACTATGGATGAACTATTTGAAACCTTATGTAGACACTTTTATCACTGATACTTATGGCACATCTGTGGGAATTATTAATCCAGATTCTCCATATAAAGTAGTAATTGAAGGACATTCAGACGAAATTTCATGGTATGTAAATTATATTACTGCTGAGGGATTAATTTATGTTATTAGAAATGGTGGTTCAGATCACCAAATTGCTCCATCAAAAAGAGTAAACATTCATACTAAAAAAGGTATTGTAAAAGGTGTTTTTGGTTGGCCTGCAATTCATACTAGAAATCGAGGCAAAGAAGAATCGGCTTCATTGCACAATATATTTATAGATTGTGGTTGTTCCACTAAAGAGGAAGTAGAAAAATTAGGCGTACATGTTGGATGTGTGATAACTTATCCAGATGAATTTATGATTTTAAATAATGACAAATTTGTTTGCAGGGCTATTGATAATAGAATGGGTGGTTTTATGATTGCTGAAGTAGCTCGTTTGTTGAAAGAAAACAAAAAGAAACTTCCTTTTGGATTGTACATTATCAACTCTGTTCAAGAAGAAATTGGACTTCGCGGAGCCGAAATGATTACACAAACTATTAAACCGAATGTCGCTATCGTGACTGATGTTTGCCATGACACAACAACTCCAATGATAGAAAAGAAAATTGAAGGCGATTTACAAATGGGAAAAGGTCCTGTTATTGCCTATGCTCCAGCTGTTCACAATACTTTAAGAGATTTAATAGTGGATACTGCTGAGAAAAATAAAATTCCTTTTCAACGTCATGCAACTTCCAGAGTAACTGGAACAGATACCGATGCTTTTGCTTACAGTAACGGAGGTGTCCCTTCTTCACTAATTTCCTTACCATTACGTTATATGCATACCACAGTTGAAATGGTTCATAGAGAGGATGTGGAAAATGTGATTAAATTAATTTATGAAAGTTTGCTGAGAATTGAAGCTGATCATAATTTTTCTTATTTCAAATAAAATAAACCAAAAAAACATCTCGATTGCATCGGGATGTTTTCAATTTACAGCTTTTATGATTTCAAAAACTGTAACACATTTTTTTCTATTCGTTGATTAATATTAGATATGTCTGCTTTAATAAATTTTTCACCTAATATATTTTCAAATAACTCTACATATCTCTCTGATACAGTTTCAATGTATTCATCTGACATATCTGGAATTTGTTGCCCTTCTTTTCCTTGAAAACCGTTTTCAATTAACCAACGACGTACAAATTCTTTAGACAATTGTTTTTGTTCTTCACCTTTGTCCTGTCGTTCTTGATATCCTTCAGCATAAAAATATCGTGAAGAATCTGGCGTGTGAATTTCATCAATTAAAACTATAACTCCTTCTTTAGTTTTGCCAAATTCATATTTTGTATCTACCAAAATCAAACCTCTACTAGCTGCTATTTCTGTTCCTCTTTGATATAAAGCACGGGTATATTTTTCTAAAATCAAATAATCTTCTTCTGAAACGATTCCCTTAGCTAAAATTGCTTCTCGAGAAATGTCTTCATCATGCGAACCATTATCAGCTTTGGTTGTTGGCGTAATTAAAGGGATTGGAAATTTATCATTCTCTTTCAAACCTTCTTCCATCGCTACACCGCAAATAGTCCTTTTTCCTAAAACATATTCACGAGCAGCATGACCTGAAAGATAACCTCGAATAACCATTTCTACTTTAAATGGATTACATAAATATCCAACAGCTACATTTGGATCTGGCGTTGCAATTAACCAATTCGGAACAATATCTTTTGTCAATTCCATGAATTTAGTTGCAATTTGATTTAGGATTTGTCCTTTATAAGGTATGCCTTTTGGCATAACTACATCAAAAGCAGAAAGCCTATCAGTAGCAATCATCACTAACAATTCGTCATTGATATTATAAACTTCTCGAACTTTGCCACGATAAACTGACTTTTGATTGGGAAAATTAAAATTTGTAGTTGTAATTGTATTCATTCTTTGTGTTGTTGTTGTTGTTGCAAAAATAGGAATTTGAGATTACTTTTTATAGTTCACAATTCAAAATAAAAAAGAAACCCTATCAAAAATAATTTTGATAGGATTTTCTATTTGATTGATAAACTATTAATAATCGTTATTTTCTATGCTTTTGTAGGCATCAATTACTTTTTTAACTAATCGGTGGCGAACGATATCTTTGTCATCAAGATAAATGATGCCTATTCCCTCAATATCTTTTAAAACCAAGATAGCTTCTTTTAACCCTGAGATAGTTCTTCTTGGTAAATCAACTTGTCCTGGATCTCCAGTGATAATGAACTTTGCATTTTTACCCATACGAGTCAAAAACATTTTCATTTGCGAATGAGTGGTATTTTGTGCTTCGTCTAGGATTACAAAAGCATTATCTAAAGTTCTTCCGCGCATGAAGGCTAAGGGTGCAATTTGAATAATACCTTTTAAAATATAATCCTCCAAAGTTTGTGGAGGCAACATATCACGTAATGCATCATACAATGGTTGCATATAGGGATCGAGTTTTTCTTTCATATCACCTGGTAAAAATCCAAGGTTTTCTCCAGCTTCTACGGCAGGTCGTGTTAGTACAATTCTTTTTACCTGTTTTTCTTTTAACGCTTTTACTGCTAAGGCAACTCCTGTATAGGTTTTTCCAGTTCCTGCGGGACCAACAGCAAACATCATGTCGTTCTTTTGAATGATATCCACCATTTTTTGTTGGTTAGGTGTCATCGCCTTGATAAGTTTACCTCCTATTCCATGTACCAAGATTTTATCACTATCTGGCATACGTTGCTCTTCGTTTGAATTACTATGTATAACTCTATCTATAACATTGTTATCAATATTGTTGTAGCGAGTAAAATGTAGCATCAAGCGATTGAAGCGATTTTCAAACTCATCGAGTTCTTCTTTTTCGCCAAATGCTTTCAAAGTTGTGCCACGAGCGACAATTTTTAGTTTTGGATAATACCTTTTAATGGTTTCAAGATGAGTGTCTTGAGCGCCCCAAAATTCTTTTGGTGCGATGTCGTGTAATTCAATGATGCGTTCGTTCAAAAGCAGTAGTATTAAATTAAAATTATTCGCTTTATATTATTAGCTTTGTATCCAAATTTAATCAAAATAAAGAATAGGTTTTACATTTTTTAAACCCTATTTCCACTAAGTTATAAACAATTTATGTCAATAATTACCTTAACGACCGATTATGGATTAAAAGACCACTTTGTTGGTGCTTTAAAAGGTAAATTATTATCAGAGTTTAGTGAGGCTACTATTATTGATATCTCACACTATATTGATCCATTTAATGTTGCCGAAACAGCCTATATTATCGGGGCAGCTTATGAAAGTTTTCCAAAAGGAACGGTTCACTTAATAGGTGTTGATATAGAACTAAATACAGAAAACCAACACATAGCTATGCAATGGAACGACCAATACTTCATTTGTGCAGATAATGGTATTTTGAGTATGCTTATTCAAAAAATTGTCCCACAGAAAATAGTTAGTATAAACATCCACGACAGATTACCGAATGATGCTACTGATTTGGATGTATTTGTTAAAGTTGCCTGTCATCTAGCCAAAGGTGGTTTGCTTAATGTAATTGGCAAAGAAATTAAAGCTATAAAAGAAGTAACTGAATTGCAGGCTTTAGTTAAAGAAAATCAAATTATAGGCTATATAATTTATATAGATCATTTAGGCAATGCCGTTTCCAATATTTCTAAAAAATTATTTTTGGAAATGGGCAAAGGCAGACCTTATGAAATAAAATTTAAAAATAAAATCATCAAAACTATTTTATCAAAGTATTCAGACATTGGATTATCTTCCAAATATCCTTTAAAAGATTTTGAAGGTCAAAAACTAGCTATATTTAATGAGACTGGATTTTTAGAAATTTCGATTTTCAGAAGCAATCCAGACAATGTTGGTTCAGCAACTTCCTTGCTTGGATTGAGTTATAGAGATATGGTTACTATAGAATTTAAGAAGTAAGAGAATGTTTATCAGAATAGTAAAAATGAGTTTTCATAAAGAAAATATTCCAATTTTTTTGGAGAATTTTGATTTGATCAAAGAGAAAATCCGCAACGCAGAAGGCAATGGACTTTTGGAATTATATCAAGATAAAAATAATCCTTGCATTTTCTTTACCTATAGTTTTTGGGAAACCGAAAATGATTTGGAAAATTACAGAAAATCGGCTTTATTTGATGAAGTTTGGTCATTTACAAAGAAACTATTCAACGACAAACCCGAAGCATGGAGTGCTGATAAATTAGTGAGTTTAGAATAGTTATCGGTTTTCGGTTATCGGTTTTCAGTTATCGGTTGTCGGCTTTCAGTTATCGGTTGTGGGTTTTCAGTTATCGGTTGTGGGTTATGGGTTATGGGTTTAAAAATAAAAACAGAAAATATAAAATATGAAATCTATCGCATTACGGGAAATAAAATCTTTTTTTGGTTCGCCAATTGGCTACTTGGTTATTGCTATTTTTCTTTTAATCAATGGTTTATTCCTTTGGGTTTTTGATGGTGAATATAATATCTTACAAAGCGGATTTGCTGATTTAAGTCCGTTTTTCACTTTAGCACCTTGGATATTAATTTTTCTAATTCCAGCGGTCACTATGCGCAGTTTTTCAGATGAAAAAAAACAAGGTACAATTGAGCTATTATTAACCAAGCCTTTATCAATTTGGCAAATTGTAAACGGAAAATTTTTAGGTTCATTGCTATTAATTGTTATTGCTTTACTACCAACATTGGTTTATGTCTATGTAATTTATAGTTTAGGTCTGCCAGAGGGTAATATTGATTTGGGAAGTACTATTGGTTCTTATTTCGGACTTTTATTTTTAGTAGCTTCCTACACTTCTATTGGCATCTTCACTTCTACGCTTTCAGAAAATCAGATTGTAGCATTCTTACTATCCGCATTTATATGCTTTGCTATTTATTATGGCTTTGAGGGCGTATCGACTTATGTAAAAAGTTTCGAAGATAATGTTGCTAAAATTGGCATGGATTATCATTTCAAAAGTATGTCTCTAGGAGTTATTGACACTCGAGATGTTTTGTATTTTTTGAGTATTACCTATTTATTTTTATCGCTTACTGTTTTTAAATTAAAATCCTTGAAATCGTAATGAGTGCCAAAAAAAATAACTTCAAAAAAATAGCAACTACATTTCTTATTATTGTAGTTTTTAATCTTGCCGGTCATTTTGTTTTCAAGCGTTTTGACCTTACAGCTGATCAAAGATATACGCTTTCTCAAACCTCATTAAAAATTGTAAGTGAACTAAAAGAACCATTATATATTGATGTTTTTCTCGAAGGTGAATTTCCAGGAGAATTTAAAAAATTACAAACAGAAACAAAGCAATTATTAGAAGAGTTTAAGTCCCAAAATTCAAATATTATAATTCAATTTATCAATCCACTTGAAGACGAGGAACAAAAAGATAAAACTATGCAATCGTTTATGGAGCGCGGAATGATACCCGTTAATGTTACCGTAAACGACAAAGGACAACAAACACAAGAAGTAGTTTTCCCTTGGGCAGTAGCTACTTGCAGAAGTCATTCTATTAAGGTGCCTTTATTGAAAAATATAATGGGCGCCACTACTGCTAAAAAAGTAGTAAGCTCTGTGCAACATTTGGAATATGCTTTTGCCAATGCTATAAATACAGTGTCTAAAACAAAGCAAAAAAAGGTAGTGATTTTAAATGGAAATGGAGAATTACAAGACCGATATATTGCTGATTTTATTAAGTCAGTAAAAGACAACTATTATATAGGGCCATTTACTTTAGACTCTGTGGCAAAAAGTCCAAATAAAACTTTAAAATACCTTCAAAAATATGATCTAGCTGTAATTGCCAAGCCAACAGAAGCTTTCACAGATGAAGAAAAACAAGTAATAGACCAATTCATAATCAATGGCGGAAAAACACTTTGGCTAGTAGATCAAGTTAATATGGAAATGGATAGCTTGTATAACGAAACTGGATCAAATTTAGCATTTGCCAGAGATTTGAATTTGAACGATATGTTTTTCAAATATGGCATTCGCTTGCATCCTGAATTGATAAAAGATTTAATGGCAACACCAATCGCTTTAGCAACCGGCGAACAAGGAAGCGCTACCCAATATACTCAATACCCCTGGTTCTTTTCGCCAATGATTTATCCATCAATAAAAAATCCTATTGTAAGTAACCTTGACGGAATTAAATTTGAGTTTTCAAATCCTATTGAACCCTTGAAAAATGATATTAAAAAGACCATTTTATTGCAATCTTCTCAGTATTCAAAAGTAGTGGGAACACCATCAGAAATTAATTTAAAAATGGTTTCAGAACGACCAGACCAGAAGGATTTTATTGGAAAAGGAAATTATCCAGTTGCTGTTTTATTAGAAGGTCAATTTCATTCAATTTATGAAAATCGTGTGTTGCCTTTTAAAGAAAATACTTTTCAAAACATAGGAAAAGAAAATAAAATGATTGTGATTTCTGATGGTGATGTGATTAAAAATCAATTAGACAAAAACTTTCAGCCTTTAGAATTAGGCTATGACAAGTGGACCAATAATCTGTATGCTAATAAAGAGTTTATAATTAATTGTGTCAATTATTTGTTAGATGACAATGGACTTATTAACATTCGTAGCAAGGAAGTAGATTTACCATTATTAGACAAAGAAAAAGTATATGAAAATTATACCTTCTCTCAAATCATAACTGTAGCAGTTCCAATAGTTATATTGTTGTTATTCGGTCTAGTATTTACCATTTTGCGCAAGAGAAAATACAGCAAGTAATGTTAATAAAAAACTTTTTGAAATCTATTAGTTTAAGATATATTTGTAAAAATTAAATTCCTATGAAATTTATAGTATCGAGTTCCTACTTATTAAAACAATTACAAGTGTTAGGTAGTGTTATCAATAGCAGTAACACCTTGCCAATTTTAGATAACTTTCTATTCGAATTAGATAGTAATGAATTAACCGTTTCTGCCTCTGATTTAGAGACTACCATGTCTGCAACTTTAGAAATAGATTCTAAAAGCAAAGGCAGTGTTGCAGTTCCTGCTAAATTGTTACTAGATATTCTAAAAACATTTCCAGAACAACCCTTGACTTTTACGGTTGAGGAAAATAGTACTATCGAAATCAGTTCTAATTCTGGAAAATATGCCATTGCTTATGCTCCAGGTGAAGAATTTCCAAAATCAGTAAGTTTAGATGATCCATCTTCAACTGTTGTTCCATCAGATGTGTTGGCTACTGCCATCAGCAAAACTATTTTTGCTGCAGGAAATGATGATTTACGACCAGTAATGAGCGGTGTTTTTTTTCAATTTTCTTCTGAAGGATTAATTTTTGTTGCAACAGATGCTCATAAATTAGTTAAATATGCTCGTGCTGATGTAAAAGCATCTCAAGTAGCTGATTTCATTATGCCAAAAAAACCTTTAAATATTCTAAAAAGTATTTTAGGAACTTCTGAATCAGATGTAACCATAGAATATAATGACTCAAATGCTACTTTCTCTTTTGATAGTTATGTATTAATGTGTCGCTTGATTGACGGGAAATACCCAAACTATGAAGCCGTTATTCCAAAAGAAAATCCAAATAAATTAATGATTAACAGAGTTTTATTATTAAATTCTGTGCGTCGTGTTGCCATTTTCTCAAATAAAACTACACACCAAATTCGTTTGAAAATTGCTGGAGCTGAATTAAATATTTCTGCAGAGGATATTGATTACTCCAACAAAGCCGAAGAAAGATTGACTTGTGATTATCAAGGAGATGATATGCAAATTGGTTTCAACTCCCGTTTTCTTTCTGAAATGTTAACCAATTTAACTTCCGATGAGATCATGCTTGAAATGTCTATGCCAAATCGCGCTGGAATTTTAACCCCTATTGATGGATTGGACGAAGGCGAGACAGTAACTATGCTTGTTATGCCAGTAATGTTAAACAACTAATATAAACAAACCTTCATAACAGAAAGCGTCTCAATTTATTTTGAAACGCTTTTTTTTATTCTTGAAATGCTAGAATTGGTATTTTTAAATGATAGGATAATTTTTGAGTAGTCGTATTAGTAAAAAGTTCCACAAAAAAGTTTCTTTTATAGGTAAGCATTGCCAACAAATCAATGTCTTGAGAGACCAAGAAATCCTCAATTGTTTCATTTACATCATCGTTCGGAATAATAAAAAATTGCAAGTTTTCCTCATTATCAAAGTGAGATTTCCACCTATTAATTTTATCATTGCTCACATCTGAATCAAAAGTTTTGACATATAAACATTTCACTTTTACTTGAAGTTCCTTGGCTAATAATAGTAATTTGGCTAAAGCTTCTATGTCTTTTTTTCTAAAACGTGTTGTAAAAGCAATATTTTCAAATTTACTAAATTTAGTCCCATTTGGAACACTCAATACAGGAACCGAAACATCTGAAATAACAGCACCTGTATTCGTTCCAAGGAAAGAGTCAAACCAGCCTTCGGCTCCATTTGTTCCCATTACTACTAAATCAATATTTTCTTGTTTGACCACTTTCTTTATATTATAAACTAAATCTCCATCCATTAAAATATGACTCATATTGATATGACTCAAATTTCTTTCTTCAGCAATAGTGTGTAATTGTGGCATTTTTTCTTTAAAATAATCAAAATTAGTTAGTTCTATCGTTTCATAAATCGTAGCGTAATTTAATGGTAGAGACTGACTATCAACTATTGGCAACTCAAACGTATGTAACAAAACCAACTCGGCTTTGAATATTTTTGCCATTTCAATAGCATAAACAAAAGCATTATCTGAAGTTTCAGAAAAATCAATTGGTA
Source organism: Flavobacterium sp. (assembly GCF_049318185.1). Classification (GTDB taxonomy): domain Bacteria; phylum Bacteroidota; class Bacteroidia; order Flavobacteriales; family Flavobacteriaceae; genus Flavobacterium. The sequence goes on from NZ_JBMOGV010000025.1 coordinate 9,920, forward strand.
AAAGTATTTTTTTCATAGTTACAAAATTTAGCATCCTATCAAATTTACGTATATATTCCTAGATTTAATATTCTAATTGTCATATTATAAATTAATTAACACAATTTATTTTAAAAAAAAATACTTGTTAAGTTTTAGTAACTTTGACAAAATTTTAGAAATGATTTCACAAGAAACTATTGTTGCCTTAGCTTCACCTTCAGGTGCTGGTGCAATCGCAATTATCCGACTTTCGGGAAAAGACTCGCTTACTATTGCTGAACAAGTATTCCAATCCGTTTCGGGAAAATCTATTTCAAAACAAAAAACACACACTATTCATCTAGGAAATATTGTAGATGAAGGAAAAATATTTGATCAAGTATTACTTTCAATATTCAAAAATCCATATTCCTACACTGGCGAAGATGTTGTAGAAATTTCATGTCACGGTTCAACTTATATTCAACAACAAATTATTCAATTAGTATTGCGAAAAGGTTGCCGTATGGCGCAAGCAGGTGAATTTACACTGCGTGCATTCTTGAATGGGAAATTAGATTTATCTCAGGCTGAAGCTGTCGCCGATTTAATTTCATCTGACAATGAAGCGAGTCATCAAATTGCGATGCTGCAAATGCGTGGCGGTTTTAGTAATGAAATTGCCAAACTGAGAGAAGAACTTTTAAATTTTGCATCTTTAATCGAATTAGAATTAGACTTTGCCGAAGAAGATGTTGAGTTTGCGGATAGAACCCAATTTACAGAATTACTGACTAGAATTGAGTTTGTATTAAAACGTTTAATCGAATCGTTTTCAATTGGAAATGTTATTAAAAATGGAATTCCTGTGGCGATTGTTGGCGAACCTAATGTGGGAAAATCAACTTTATTGAATGCTTTTTTGAATGAAGAACGTGCGATTGTTTCTGAGATTGCTGGAACCACTCGTGATACTATTGAAGATGAATTAGTAATTGGCGGCATTAGTTTTAGATTTATTGATACCGCAGGAATTCGAGAAACAATTGATGTTATAGAAAGTATCGGTATTAAAAAGACTTTTGAGAAAATAGAACAAGCTCAGGTTGTGTTATTTTTAATTGATAGTTTACAATTGATAATTGATAATGAAAATAGTTTTAAAATTGAAATTGAAAAAATAAGAAATCAATTTCCGCAAAAACCATTAATAGTTGTTATCAATAAAGTTGATACATTAAATCACAAGCAAAACGAAATTCTATTAGAAAAATTGTCAATTATTAATTATCAATTATCAATTAAAATTTCTGCTAAAAACAAAACAGGTATAGACGAACTTAAAAATCAATTACTTTCTTTTGTTAATACTGGCGCTTTAAGAAATAATGAAACAATTATTACCAATACAAGGCATTACGATTCATTACTTAAAGCATTGGAAGAAATACAAAAAGTGAAATTTGGATTAAACAGCGGGTTGCCTTCTGACCTAATGGCAATTGACATCAAACAAGCTTTATATTACTTTGGAGAAATCACAGGAGAAGTGACTAATGACGAGCTTTTAGGTAATATATTTGCAAACTTCTGTATCGGAAAGTAATTATTCCACAATTAATTTCTTTACTATAATTTTAGAATTATTGGTGATTTTAGCCAAATAAATTCCAGCTGCTACATCAATATTAAATTGTTTTTCACCAGTAAATTCTGACTCCATAACTTTTGAACCAACTACGTTAAATAATTCAATTTTACATTCTGTATCCAATCCAGAAACGGTAAAATAATCCTTAGCTGGATTAGGAAAAATAGTAACTTTGTTCAAGTCAAAATGAGTATTTGATAAATTTGAAAACCAAGGTTGACCAAAATTAGCTCCAAAAATATAATCAGCCAAGCTTGGATAATCAATAAATGGGTTTCTGTTTTTTTGCCAAGTATAAATATAATTATTTCGATTCATCTCAAAATCATCGGATGCATCCAAATGATTCCAAGACAAAAGCGTATTTAAATCGCCTATTTCTCCTACTGTTCCGTCGTTTGGATTTCCATTTACTACATTTAACAAACTATATCTTACTGACATATAAAAAATGGCTCTTGCAGCATCGCCTTTCCAAGTTGTTGTTAGAATGTCGGTTGGTCCGTTATATTCGACTCCATAATTTCTATTATTTCGAGAAGTATTTTCCTGACCGTCAACAGCTCTAATATGGTGCGCATCACAAACTCCGGCTCCAATATCATTCACTCCAGTTGTTGCCGACCAAATATCAATTCCATCAGAAAATGGCGTTAAATAATCTGTACCCGTTGCAAATCCACCACGAGATTGACAATAAATATGTTCTCTATTCCATTTACCAACAATACTATTTCCAGATTGTAAATCAATCTTTGAACGAGGTGTTTCTGTATAAATCAACCAAACTTGATTACTGTTTTCAGGATTTTGATCGGAAGTTTTAAGTATGTCCCAAACATCATCATAATTATGCACACGAACAACTGAAGGATTGGCAATAATGTCTTGAAGTGCTTGCTTTAGTGCTACTCCTGATAATCCTTCTAAGGAACTATAATAACCCATTGGCGCCGTAGATGTAACATTGCCATAAGTAGGATTTGCTGGAGTTCCGAATGGTAAAACCGTAAAATTAATATCATTAACCCGCATGATAACATTGTTATTATACAAGTTAAAACCTGCTGGAATAGTTCCAATAAAAATAGAAAGTTCTTCATCGCCTTCATTAACATCATCGTCTAGAACTTGAATTGTTGTGCTTCCAGAAGTAGCTCCTACAGGAATAGTAGCCGATAAAGTTCCAGAAAAATCAGCACTACTAAAACTTCCGTTATTCAAAACAAAATTGACAACTATATTACTTCCTGTAACTACTTGAGAAGATGTGAATGTAATGGTAAAACTTTGTCCTTCTGTAATTGAAGAAACGCTTGGTGTCATGGACAAATAGGTTAAAACAACACCCGAACCGTCATTATTTATTCCTGGAGTTGGAGTTTTTACTTCATAAGTTCCGTCAATTTTTCTTTGAATGGATTTTGTAGAAGCTAAACTAGTTTGATTTTCATTGGTACAAATAGTTATTCCAAAAGTTGACATCAAAGTAGTAGGTTGAACTGTTGCATTATTAGAATAAGCAATGGAATCAACCAAACCAACAGCAGTTGCCGCAGTATTAGTAGGGAAATCAGAAGCATTACCAAGATACAATCCTACAGCATCTGGACCATTTTGAATCGTGGCTCTAGGAAAAATAATTTTTGGCGTGGGTGAAACTTGTGAATTACCAAAATGAATAATCCCATTAATATCAGTAATTTGACCGTCTAAATCTAGTGCAAAATAACTTGTAGAAGTCAAACCTGTTGTACTACCGTTGTAAAAAACGAGTACATAACCATTTAAAGAAAAATTAGGTGTTGCTGATTTTAATTCAATAAATTCTTCGTTATCTGTACTTGGCGTATCAGCATCTAATTCGTTGATAACAACTTGTGCATTAGAAAACGAAAAAGAAATAAAGAACAAGAGTGAAAGTATTTTTTTAAACATTAGGGTTTAATTAATGACCAAATATATTAAGTAGAAAACATATAAACTTAAAAAAATTAATAAATTATTAATAATTGAACATTTAACAAAGGAAAAACATTAATGTTATTTCTAAAACAATTATACTATTTTTACATTATGGTAAAATTTTTATAATAAATGTTTGAAATTTTAGGATATTTAGGTGCTCTATTTATTGGAATTGTTTTAGGAATTACTGGTGGTGGTGGTTCAATATTAACCGTACCCATTTTAGTGTACGTCATAAGTTTAAACCCAATTATTGCAACTGCCTATTCATTATTTATTGTGGGAACAACTGCTGCTTTTGGCACCATTCAAAATTTCAGAAAAAATCTTGTTGTTCCAAAAACTGCACTACAGTTTGCTATTCCTTCTTTAATTGGGGTTTATCTAACTCGAAAATTTATTGTACCAAATTTACCGGATACTTTGCTTTATTTTGGTTCACTCAAGCTTACAAAAGAAACTTTCTTAATGCTGCTTTTTGCTACAGTAATGTTTTTGGCAGCCTATTCTATGTTAAAAACAAAAAAAGAAGTAGAAAACATAAAAGTTAAAATCAAAAATAAATATGTAGTTTTTGTACAACTTTTTTTTGTTGGAATACTTATAGGATTAGTTGGAGCTGGTGGTGGTTTCCTAATCATTCCTGCTTTAATACAATTAGCCAAACTTCCTATTAAAAAAGCCATCGGAACTTCGCTTTTTATAATCTCTGTCAATTCCTTAATTGGTTTTCTAGGAGATGTTCAAAATAATATAATTGATTGGCCATTTCTTTTAACTTTTACTGCTATATCTGTAATTGGAATTTTTGTTGGTTTTTATATTCAACAGTTTATTAATGAAAAATATCTGAAGAAAATATTTGGGATTTTCGTTTTAGTAATGTCTATGATGATCTTTTACAAAGAATTTTTTCATAAACTATTCTAAAATTGATACCTAATCAATAGACTAATCTTTAAATTTGCCTAAAATTCAAGTCATGAAAATTGAACAAATATATACTGGATGCATTGCCCAAGCAGCCTATTATCTTGAAAGTAATGGAGAAGCTGCTATTTTTGACCCTTTGCGAGAAGTGCAACCCTACCTGGACCGGGCTTCAAAAGACAATGCTAAAATTAAATATATTTTCGAAACACATTTCCATGCCGATTTTGTTTCAGGTCATTTAGATTTGGCAAAGAAAAGTGGCGGACAAATAGTTTATGGTCCAACAGCAAATCCTGAGTTTGATGCCATAATAGCTTCTGACAATCAAGAATTTAAAGTTGGGAATTACACTATCAAAACCATACATACTCCAGGACATACGCTTGAAAGCACTTGCTTTCTTTTGATTGATAAAAACGGAAAACAACACGGATTAATAACAGGAGATACACTCTTTATAGGAGATGTTGGACGACCAGATTTAGCCCAAACCTTAACTGAAGAATTGACTCAAGATAAATTAGCTTCTTACCTATTTGATTCGCTAAGAAATAAAATCATGCCTTTGAGCTATGACTTAATTATATATCCAAGTCATGGTGCTGGAAGTGCCTGTGGAAAGAATATGAGCAAAGAAACCACAGACACTTTGGGTAATCAAAAGAAAACTAATTATGCTCTTAGAGCAGATATGACCAAAGAAGAATTTACTAGAGAATTATTAGACGGTTTAGGACTTCCGCCGGCTTATTTTCCACAAAATGTTATGCTTAACATCAAAGGTTATGAAAGTTTGGATACAGTAATTAAGAACAGTAAAGTAGCCCTTTCAGCTCAGGAATTTGAAACAATTGCTAATCAAGGAGATATAGTAATACTTGATGTTAGAAATGAAAATGATTTTGTGAAATCTCATATTCCAAATTCAATCTTTATCGGTATTCAAGGTAACTTTGCCCCTTGGGTTGGTGCATTACTTCGTGATGTCAATCAAAAATTATTACTAATAATTCCTGAAGGAAGAGAAGAAGAAACGATAACCAGACTCTCTAGAGTTGGATTTGACCATGTACTAGGTTACCTAAAAGGGGGAATTGAAACATGGAAAAAGGCAGGTTTTGAAACTGATTCAATTCATTCCATTTCACCCGAAAAGTTTTCCCATCAACTTACTAAAAACAGTATTGTTGTTGATGCCAGAAAACCAAGCGAATTTGAGGCAGAGCATGTAGAAAATGCAATAAATATTCCTCTAGACAGTATAAATGAAAATTTTCAAAGTGTTCCCAAAGATAGTGATTTCTTTTTGCATTGTGCTGGTGGTTATCGCTCTGTAATCATGGCTTCTATTTTAAAATCTAGAGGAATTCATAATCTTATCAATATTGAAAAAGGAATGAATGGTATCAAACAAACTAGTATTACTTGCACTCAATTTGTCTGTCCATCAACAAATAAATAATTCTATAAATAAATCATAAAAAAACATACAATTTATTGCAATTTAAATACATTTGCAATCGTAAAATAATAATTTAAAAAATGAAAAAAACACTTTTTTTAGTAACCACTGCAATTGTTTTATTTTCTTGTAAAAACCTTGCTGAAGGTGAATATGAAATCACAGGAAATATCAAAGGAATAAAAAGTGGTTTAGTTTATTTAGAAAAACAAGACCCTATGGGCATGGGAGTTAAAACCATTGATACCGTAAAAATTATTGATGGAAAATTTGAAATCAAAGGAAAAACTACAGAGCCAGAAATCTGTTTTATACAAATCGATAAAGTAAATGGTAAAGTTCCATTTATTTTAGAAGGTGGGGAAATAGAAATGCAAGTGGATAAAGACAGTCTTTTTAAATCAAAACTTTCTGGCACTTATAGCAATGATGAGTTTTCAAAATTTAACGAAGAAACTAACAAACTTCAGAAAAAAGTTCAGAAAAAAGCAATGGATTTTCAAATGAAAAACATGGCAAAAATGAATGAAGCTCAAAAAAACAAAGATACTGTTGCTATGAATAGCCTTAGAAAACAGTATGAACTAATTCAAAAAGATATTACAGATTATACGTTTGATTATCCAAAAACACATTCAAAATCATACATCAGTGTGTTGATTGTTCAAGCTATGTTTAACAACAGTCAATTCAAAGTAAAAGAAATCGAAACTGTTTACAATTCTTTGGATGAGTCCTTGAAAAAAACCAAACCGGGTAAAAAAGTAAAAGAAAATATAGACAATTTAAAAAAACAAATGAATGCCAAAGCAAAAATTGCAGTTGGTATTGTTGCTCCTGATTTTAAAGCTCCTACTCCAGATGGAAAACTAGTTTCACTAAAAGAAAGTCTTGGAAAAGTTACTCTTATTGATTTTTGGGCTTCTTGGTGTCAGCCTTGTAGACAAGAAAATCCAAGTGTTGTAGCTCTATATGCTGAATTACATAGCAAAGGACTAAACATCATTAGCGTTTCTTTAGATAATGATGCTACAAAATGGAAAGAAGCTATTGCTAAAGATAAATTAACTTGGACAAATGTATCCAACTTAAAACAAATGAAAGATCCCATTGCTGAGCAGTATGGAATACAACAAATTCCAACTACATTTTTATTGGATGCAACTGGAAAAATTGTAGCAATTGATTTAAGAGGCGATGGTTTAAAAGCTAAAATAAATGAACTTTTAGCATCTAAATAATTATTTTAAAAATGAAAATAAAAAAATCTCCTTAGGGAGATTTTTTTATTTTATTCTTAACCCAACAGTAAAAAAACTACAAACAATAATAGTATATTTTATTTGTGAAGCTAAAAAGTGTTTTTATATTTGTGACCGCTATTGGTTTTTGGGGAGATACTCAAGCGGCCAACGAGGGCGGACTGTAAATCCGCTGATTACATCTTCGCAGGTTCGAATCCTGCTCTCCCCACTAAATAAAAAGCTTAGAACATGTTAAAAGTTTACTTTTATAAATGTTTTGAACTTTTTGCTTTGAGCAAGGAAACCTTGCTTAGGATGGCGCAGCAATCCTGCTCTCCCCACAATTTGAAAAGACAAATATTATTTTAAGAAGATAACTTGAAAGCTCTTTTTAAGTTGTAAGACTATTTATTCCTTTTCAACATCCATTGGTTTTTCAAGATGAATGATTTCTCCTTCACTTTTTGATATCACTATTGTTGCAACACCATTTCCAATAAAATTAGTGATGGCTCTAGCTTCGCTCATAAATTTATCTACACCCAATAAAAAGGCCAAACCTTCTAAAGGTATTTTATGAATTGCTGTAAGAGTTGATGCTAGCACTATAAAACCACTTCCTGTTACTCCTGCTGCACCTTTTGAAGTTATCATTAATAGTCCAATGATGGTGAAAATTTCACCTATAGAAAGTTGAACATTGTACAATTGAGCTAAAAATATTATCGCCATTGATAGATAAATCGAAGTTCCATCGAGGTTAAAGGAATAACCTGTTGGAACGACTAGTCCAACAACAGATTTACTACAACCTATTTTTTCTAATTTATCCATTAAATTTGGTAAAGCAGCTTCAGAGGAAGAAGTTCCAAGTACAATAAGCAACTCTTCTTTAATGTATTTTATAAAATGCCAAATGTTTATTTTATAATATTTTAATACACCTCCCAAAACTAGAAATATAAATATAAACATTGTAACGTATACCGTTAGCATCAATTTTCCTAATGGAATCAGGGTGTGTAATCCAAATTTTCCTACTGTATAAGCCATTCCACCAAATGCGCCAATTGGAGCAAGATACATGACATATTTTAGTGCTTTAAAAACAACCTTAGAACATTTGTATAAAAACGCAACTATTTGCTCTCTTTTAGCATGATAATTTAGTAAAATACCCACTATAATTGCAACAAATAAAACTTGAAGAGTAGCATTGCTCATAAAAAAAGAAACCCAATTAAATCCTTCACCTGAGCTTTGAGTATATTTGCTTGCGTCTTGAATGTCTAATCCTGATTTGTCAATTTTTCCTGGTTGTGCTAAATAGCCTACAAAAATTCCAATGACTAAAGCTAATGTTGAAACAATTTCAAAATAGAGTAATGATTTTACACCAATTCTCCCAACTTTTTTTAAATCACCCATACCACCAATTCCTAAAACAATGGTCAAGAAAATTATTGGAATTATAAAAACTTTAATGATACTAATAAATCCATCACCTACAATTTTCATTCGAACTCCTGTATCAGGATGATTATGCCCAACAAAAATTCCGAGTAAAATTGCAATTAAAACCCAAAAAGTTAAATTGGTAATAATTGAAAAAAATATTCTTTTCGTTTTCGAAGTGAAATTCATTTTTTTAAATATTATATATTAAAAAACTACTTGAAAACTAAACTGTGCTGTTACTTTTTGTCGCTTTTCAATAGTATTTAAAGGAGCGTTGAATTGATCTAAATTTGTTGAAGTAACTGAAGATTGGATTTTTAAATTATTTCCTTTAATATATTTGGTAAATCCAATTGTAAAGGCATCTTGATTAGACAACAAGGAATAGTTATTATTAAATTCTTTGGTTAATTTTTCATATTTAAAGTCTAGTGAAAGGCCAGATTTAGTAACGTAACCACCCTGAATATTGTAGCCATTTCCTAAAACTAAATAGTTACTAATTTCTGTCATAAATAAAGGTGCGGTAGCTGTAGGATTTAAAAAAGAACCTTCTAATGACAATGCTGATGAATTTACATATTCACCCAAAAATGAGAATCCTTTGTATTTTATAAGAATATCACAATATGATTTTCTAAAATCAGGAAGTTTTTCTTTTAAATTATTGTCATAAAAAACAAAATCCCCATGACCTTCCCCAACTTTGTTACTAGCGCCTTTGTTATAACTAAAAGCGGCTCCAACAAGTATTTTGATTTTTTCTTCATGTAATAAATCAGCAATATATCCGTCGTTGCCAGCTTTAAAATTACCTGTAGGAAGGATATCAATTCGTCCGCCGTATTTTAAACCTCCTTTATCTACATCGGTAGAATTGGCACCAAAAGAATTAATACCATCCCCAGAAGTAACGGCAAATTTTGGTTTAATCACAAAAGTATTTTTACCCAATTGACTTTCAAAAAATACTCCAAATTCACGACCAGAGTTGCTAAATTCAGAACTAAAAATACCACGATCTATAAATTGAAGTTTGTCTTCATAAAAAGTCATTTCTCTGTTGTTTGTAAAAGTTTGTTTTTGTCCAAAACTAATTTTTAAACTTGAAATTGGTGTATAAGCTATCCATGCATCCAAAAGTGGTTTTGCATTACTGAAATTGTTTTGTAATAAGAATGATACTTTTTCTTTATACATACTCCCAGAAATTGATAAATACGTGTTTTTTGTATTCATATAATTAGTAGCATCAGAACCATCCATTTTTTCGTGTTTTAGGGCACCTTGAATAAATCCATTGATGTTAAATTTATATTCCCCATCGTTTACATTAAAACGCAGACCATCTCCTAATTGAAATTCTTTAGAGTCTGTTTTAATGTCAATTTGCGCCAAGCCAGTAAATCCTATAAGTATAATTACAACAGTAATAATAGTATTTAATTTCATTTTATTGTTATATTTTTTCATTAGTTAAGTATCTATAGATTGGTAATTCATTGTTTAGTTTAATTTTTAGTACCTCAAATTTTATAAATCCATTTTCACTTTCGGGCTCTAAAACTTCGTTGACTATCTTGGCGTTTTTTTGATTCAAATAGACAATAAAAGTTCCCTTTGGAAAGGATTTTTCTATTGTAGAAACCGTTGTTTCAACTTTTTGAGCATTAAAACCTTCTTCTTCTTCTGGATTAATTCGAATTGAAGTGATATTATAGGACTCTACTTTTATATTTTTTTCCTCTGAAAGTTCTTCCACTTTAAGACCTAGAATTATTAACTTGTCCACAAGATTTTTTTGTTCCGGGAGAATTAAATAACCAAATGGTCTTTTTCTTTCTAATACAGGAATACATTTTAGTGCGTTATTCACTTTTACTTCGAGTGCTATTTCGGTATTGTCTTTTAAATCAATCGCTCTAATGGTTTGAGTTTCCTGTGGCTTATTAGCAACTACCACAATGTTCTCAGGATTCGCATTATTAGAAATTTTCAACACTTCTTTTATTACAGTGGCATCATCATAAACTGTTTTAAGAAAAGATGTTGCTATTAGGAAAGTAGTGTTTATTCTTCTTTTAAAAGATGTTTTTTGAAGGTTTACACCACGAATTTCAATTAGCGACGAGATACAATTAGTCAAGGCAAAAGAAGTAGTACTAGATCTTGCTTCAGTAGTACATTGATTGAAATGAACTTCATTGTTTTGTTTTACACTTGCGATATAATCTCTGAAAATAAAATTATTGGACTCCAATACTTTTTTGGCATTTCCTACAAAAACATTCTTCGTATAATCTCTTAAATTTTGAGGCAGATTTAAGTTGCCTGAATACATAAACATAGCATCATAAATGGAACAAATTCCGTCAGTTCCTAGCAAGTTGAATTCTTTTCTGAAAGGTCGGTATTCATGAAAATCAACCGCTACTTCTGCTCCAAAATTACTGAATGCTTTTTTCAAGAAATTACTTTCTTTACACATTAATTTCACTTGGTCTCTGTTTAAATCCAAACCATTAGCGGCATAACGATCTTGCTTTTCATAGCCATCAATATTCGCCATAGGAACTATTGAAAGGGTAATTTTATCTAATAAATAAACATAATTAGGGTCGTTCAGTAGTTTGTCTAATAAAAAAAGCATCGTTTCTGTGCCCGCTGGTTCATCGCCATGAAGTCCGCCTTGAAACCAAACTTTTACTTTTTCATTTCCATTGTTTTTATTCAAAATTACCATTGGAATTTTCTTATTTTTTTGGCTTTCGCCAATAAAGGAAAGTGAAATTTCGTTTGGATGTTCGGCAACTAATTTATTGAGATATACCATCAAATCATCATAATTCGTAAACCCTTTTTTAGAAAACGCAGGGGTATGAATATCCAATACTGAATCAGGAAAAAACTTTTTCGTTATTTCATCATTTTGTGGATTGAATTGCCCATAAATTGGGAGAACAAACAAAAACGTATAAAATAAATATTTGAATTTTTTATTCATGAGCTTAAAATGAAATAGTAGTAATTAACCTAGTTAAAAATTCATCGCCTTTAATTAGATTCCCATTTATATCATTAGACCCTGATTTGGCATTGATATACGTGCAATCCAATTGAATTTTAGCGCCATAGTTTCGTGCTAAGTATTTGGTGAATCCTAGCGTATAATAATTGGAGCGGTTATAATAAGTACCATTATTTAAAAATGAATTCGTTTCAGGTTTGAAGTAGGAAATCCGTCCATCAATAGAAATAAGGTTTTTAAAAACATAGCCACTTTGAAGGTTATATCCTTCGCCAATCATCATTCTTCCTTTTATGTAGTTTTCAATTGGAATAGGATTATTATTTGCATCCTCAAAATCAATGGCTATTGTTCCGTCTACCTTAACTCTTTGTGTAATGCCGCTTGGAACTCTAGCAGAGGCTTTTATATATTCTCCTAATAAAGAAAAACCTCTATATTTAAACAAAAAATCTACACCATGTTTAACATAATCGGGTAGTAATTCTTTGTTTTGAGCGTCTAAATATAGAATGGTCCCACTTTGACTTCCTCTTCTATCGCTAATCCCAACATTATAACTATAAGTTGCTCCTATTATAAATTTCGGCGTTAATTCTCTTTCTATATCGGCTTGTCGGTATTGCCCAAAATTATTGAACAATCCAAAAGGCAAATAATCAATTCTACCACCATATTTTAATCCACCATGATCTTTCCTAAAAACATTAATTCCATCACCATTGGTAATAGCAAACTCTGGCTTAATATAGGATTGTTTGGAAATTTTATAGCTAGATTCGGCAAAAAATCCAAATTCACGAATAGATGCAAAGGCTCCAGATATTGGACTTCTCTCAACTAATTGTAAGGTATTAGAACGCATTCCAAGTTCACGATTATCCGTGGAAGTAGCTTTTTGTCCAAAAGTTAGTTTAATTCGTTTGGTCAAATCATAACCTATCCAAGCATCAAAAATTAAACTTCCCATAGAGTCATCTCCTTCCCCACCGCCTGTTAAATCAAGTTGTAAGCGATATGAAATTTTTTCTTTTTTTGAACTTCCAGAGAAATTTAAACGTGCCCTTCTCATTCTCATTCTATTGTATAGAGTGGCATCGTCATTATCAAGATACTTTTTACTTTCGGTATATGGCTGAAGATATCCAGAAATTTCCATTTTATAATTGCGGTCTTTTCCAGAAAAACTAACTCCCTCTCCAAACTTGTATTTGTTTAGCTCAATTTCTTGTGCGTTTGAATATTCTACAAAAGATATTAGTACAACCAATAAAGTTATTGCCTTCTTTAAATTTGTCATTGTTACTAGCTAACTTTATTAAATTAATTTCTAAGGTTCCAAGTAGTGTCTACTCTCAACCCATCAATAACCACATTTGGAGAATTGGTATTGTCTTGTCTTAGTACCACTCTTCCTAGGAGAATATCAACTGAAGAAGTGTCTTCAATTCCTATAGTTGGAAGACTTGGTTCAGTTAGGTAGCTTGAAGTTGTTTCAAAAACATAAAGACTTGTTTCATCTCGTCCGATGTTTCCATTACTATTGGTAATTGTAGAATCTACTATTTTATATTTTATAACTACAAGGTAAGTTGTGCCATAATCGTA
>NZ_JBMOGV010000026.1:0-23130 GCF_049318185.1 Flavobacterium sp.
GGTAAATTCTATGCTTTTTTCCTAAGATTATTAAAATTATTGTTGAATTAAAAAATGAAAAAAACGGTTAAAGCAGTAGCTATTTTAGCTTTGCTAAACACTTGTGCTTATGCTCAAGAAAAGGATTCTACGAAAGTGAATCAATTAAAAGAAGTAGTGCTGTCGGATACTAAATTTGAGCTCCGCCAAGAAAAATCGGGAAAAGTTATTGAAGTAATCACCGCTCAGGATTTAGAAAAAAAATCAGGGCAAAGTCTAGCAACAGTTCTAAGTCAGGCTGTGGGAATGGAGATTAACGGAAACCAATCGGCTAATGGGAAAAACTTAGGTTACTACATTCGTGGTGGTAAAAACCGTCAGATTTTGATTTTGATTGACGGTATACCTGTAACGGATGCTTCGGGTATTACTTTTGAATATGATTTACGTTTATTACCCGTTGAGCAAGTGGAACGAATTGAGATTATGAAAGGTGCTGCAAGTACACTTTATGGAACTGGCGCAGCAACAGGAGTAATCAATATCACCTTGAAGAAATCAGCAAAAAAAGAAATTGAAGGTAATGCTTATGTGAATATTGGTTCCAATAACACAACAGATAATCACAAATACAAAGGGCAGGACTTCAACCAAGGACTTTCTGTAAACGGCAACCTCAAAAAAGTAAATTACTTTGCCGGATTCAACAGTACGGAAACTAAAGGAATGTCCCAAATAGCCGGCGAAAATTATGAACCTGATAGTTTTTCGAGACAAAATCTATTAGGAAAACTAGGTTTTAAAGCAACTGAGAAACTGACTTTGGATTTCTTTGGGAATTATGACAAAATCAAAAATGATTACGATTTGACTTATGACAATTCAGGTTTCAATGATACAGCTGTCAATGTTACGACATCGGAACAAATTCGTTTTGGAGTTGCTCCAAAATACAAATACAACAAAGGGGAGTTTGTACTGAATTCCGGTTTTACCAAAATCACCCGTGATTATAATGAGTTAAATACTTTTTCAAATACTATTGATTTTTCTTTGTATGAATCGAGAAGTGTTGTTTTGGATGGTTTTAATAAATACAGTTTCAGCAAGCAATTGTTTGTTGTTTTGGGCGCCAATTATCAGTTTAATGATATGAAAAGTCAAACGCCTTTCAGTTCTATTGCAAACGAAAACACTAAGTTCAATATACTAGATGGTTACACGACTTTGGTCTATAATGCTGACTTTGGTTTGAATATTAATACTGGAGCAAGACTAAACAACCACAGTGCTTACGGTAATAATTTTGTTTACAATATTAATCCCTCGTATAATTTTAAAACAAGTTTTCCTTTAAAAGTTTTGGCTTCGTATAGCACGGCTTATATCACGCCAAGTTTATACCAATTGTTTTCAGAATATGGTAATACGAATTTAACTCCGGAAAAAAATGCTACGGTTGAAGCCGGTTTTGAAACCGAGTTGTTTAACAAAAAAATGAGACTGAATGCGGTGGGTTTCTATCGTGATCAAAACAACGCTATCGATTTTTATTTTAATCCAACAACTTTTGATGCCTACTATGTAAATGTAAATGGAGAAACCAAAGCCAAAGGAATTGAGACTTCATTGAACATCGTGGTAACTTCAAAACTGCAACTGAACGGAAATTACACCTTTACTCAAGTTGATAAAGCTTTAGACCGATTAATTCCGAAGCACAAAGCCAATGCCAGTTTGGATTTTCAGGCCACAAGCCGAGCATTTTTTAATGTGAACTACCAGTATTTTAATGCGAGAAATGATGCGTTTTTTGACGGGAATACCTTTAGTGTAGTAAATGTAAAATTAGGTTCGTATCAATTGGTAAATGCTTTGGTGAAATATGAACTTATCAAAAACCGTTTGACTGTTTTTGGCTCCGCCACTAATATTTTTAATGAAGAGTTTGTAGAGAATGTTGGCTATTCTACACGAGGAAGGAATTTCAAATTGGGGTTAAACATTATTTTGTAATTAAAAAAATACATCTTTGTAAATCGATACCTTATAAAATTAAACACAATGAAACCTTCACAACTACTATCTAGCGAATATGCTAGTTTTTATGCTAATTATATCAATCAAGTATCTGAAGAATACTCTTTAGTTGAAGAACTTGAAATCTCTGTGCATCGTCTAGTTAAATTTGTACAAGATATACCATTGGACAAATTTGATTACCGCTATGCGGAGGGAAAATGGACTATTAAAGATATTCTGTTGCATTTGATTGATGCCGAGAGAATATTTGCTTATAGAGCCTTACGTTTTGCTAGAAATGACAAAACCGCTTTGGTTAGCTTCGATGAAAATAATTATGTAGATGAAGCTCATGCAAATAAAAGAAGTATTCAAGATTTACTATCGGAAATGTTAGTAGTAAGACAAGCAACGTTATCCTTATTTAAATCATTTTCTGAGGAACAATTACTTAGAAAAGGGATAGCGTCTAATAATTTAATGTCAGTAAGAGCCTTAGGTTTTACAATTATCGGACATCAAAATCATCATCAAAGAATATTTCTGGAGCGGTATCTTTAGAATAAAAAATACGGCTAACATTGCTTTTTATGCTTCCTCGTCCTCGTCCTCTAGGTTATTATCATTGTCTTCAATATCT
This sequence comes from Flavobacterium sp., assembly GCF_049318185.1. Lineage (GTDB taxonomy): Bacteria > Bacteroidota > Bacteroidia > Flavobacteriales > Flavobacteriaceae > Flavobacterium. The sequence continues at coordinate 2,642 of NZ_JBMOGV010000026.1, forward strand.
TCATCATCTTCATCATCAATATTTTCATCCTCAGAGCCACCACCATCTTTTAATAAATCAACTTCAACATCGTCTTCATCGGCAGTTATAGCATCTTCGTCTTCATCAAGACCTTTTATAGGTTCTATAGGAACTATAACAGAATCAATATCTTCTTCCTCATCAAACTTTTCCATTCTGCTAGCTAGTTTAGTGCTAACTTTTACTAAGTAAATGGTATTTTCAGTTCTAACTTCTACAGCTTCGATAAGTTCATTTTGTGCATTTCTAAATTTAATGATGTCGGTATCATCATAACCTTCAGGAAATTTATCTACTAATAAATTAAGTATGTCTCCTGTTAGTTTAGCATAGTCTACAATAATTCTTCTCATAAAAAAAATATTTTATAAATCTAGTAAGTAAGCAAATAATAAAGGTGCAACAATAGTTGCATCTGATTCAATAATAAATTTGGGAGTTTTTATGTCTAGTTTTCCCCATGTAATTTTTTCGTTGGGAACAGCTCCAGAATAGGAACCATAACTAGTTGTTGAGTCAGAAATTTGACAAAAATAACTCCAAAATGGAATATCATGCATTTCCATATCTTGGTATAACATAGGCACAACACATATCGGAAAATCACCCGCAATTCCTCCACCTACTTGGAAGAAACCAACTCCTTTTCCTTTTGAATTTTTTGGATACCAATCGGCAAGCCAAATCATATATTCTATACCACTTTTCATTGTAGTCGGTTTAAATTCACCTTTTATACAATAAGAAGCAAAAATGTTCCCCATGGTGCTATCTTCCCATCCAGGAACAACAATTGGCAAGTTTTTTTCAGCTGCAGCTAACATCCAAGAGTCTTTTGGATCGATTTCGTAGTATTGTTCTAATACACCCGAATTCAACATTTGGTACATGAATTCATGTGGGAAATAACTAATGCCTTTATCATTTGCATCTTTCCAAATATGATGTATATGTTTTTGTAGTCTTCTAAATGCTTCCTCCTCAGGTATGCACGTATCTGTGACTCTATTGTAATGATTTTCGAGTAAATCCCATTCATCTTGAGGACTTAAATCTCTGTAATTTGGTACTCTTTTGTAGGAATTATGAGCCACCAGATTCATGATATCTTCTTCAAGATTGGCTCCTGTACAAGAAATAATATGAACTTTATCTTGACGGATCATTTCGGCTAATGATTTTCCTAATTCCGCGGTACTCATAGCTCCTGCTAGGGTAATCATCATTTTACCATTATCAAGTAAGTGTTGTTCATATCCTTTTGCAGCATCAACTAATGCTGCTGCGTTAAAATGAAGGTAATTTTTTTCTATAAATTGACTAATTGGACCTTTGCTCATTTTGATTTTTGTTGTTTGTTATTTGTGTTTCAAAGAAAATATTTTTTTATAAAAACACAAACTGTCTTATTATAATATTATTATTAATTAAACTGTTAAATTTTAGTGACTATCTTTTTGCATAACCTAATATTTGCAATACTTCTTCAGCACTTTGTTGTTCAGAAAACACTTCTGTTGCTAAGATGCCATTTTCATCCCTATCAATCAAAATATGTTTTGGTTGAGGAATTAAACAGTGATGTAATCCTCCAAAACCACCAATTGTTTCCTGATAGGCACCAGTATTGAAAAAACCAATATATAATGGTTTTTCTTTACTGTATTTTGGTAAATATATAGCATTCATATTTTGTTCTGAATTATAATAATCATCACTATCACATGTCAATCCACCTAATAAAACTCTTTCGTAAGTATCATTCCATCTATTGATAGCTAACATTATAAATCGTTTGTTAATTGCCCAAGTATCTGGAAGCGTTGTTATGAAGGAACTATCTATCATGTTCCATTTTTCTCTATCGTTTTGTTGTTTTTGATACAATACTTGATAAATTGCGCCTCCACTTTCACCCACGGTAAATGAACCAAACTCTGTAAATATATTAGGAACATCGACTTCAGCTTCATCACAAGCAATTTTTATTTGATTAATAATTTCATCAATCATATATTGATAATCGTATTCAAAAGCTAAAGAATTTTTTATTGGGAAGCCTCCACCAACATTTAAACTGTCTAAAGTAGGACATTCTTTTTTTAATGCAACGTATACTTTGATACATTTAACCAACTCGTTCCAGTAATAGGCAGTATCCATGATACCAGTATTAATAAAAAAGTGCAACATTTTTAATTCTACTTTTTTATTTTCTTCAATTTGTTTTCTATAGAAAGGCACTATATTTTTGTATCCTATGCCAAGTCTAGAAGTATAAAATTCAAATTTAGGTTCTTCTTCAGCTGCAATTCTAATACCTATCTTAAATTTACCATTTATAGATTCTTGTAACAAATCAAGTTCTTCAAAATTGTCAATGATTGGTATAGTTTTATTATGTCCACCATTTATCAAACGAGCAATGTTCTCAATATATTGTTCACGCTTAAAACCATTACAAATAACATAAGTGTTTTTATTGATTTTGCCTTGAGCCATCAAATTTTCAACAATATTGATATCAAAAGCAGAGGAAGTTTCTATATGAATATTATTTTTAAATGCTTCATCCATCACAAAACTAAAATGGGAACTTTTGGTACAATAACAATAGAAATACTTTGCCTCATACTTATTTTTTTCCATAGCTTTTCTAAACCAACCTTTAGCTTTGCTGATATTGTTTGAAATCTGTGGTAAATATGTAAATTTTAAGGGTGTTCCATATTGCTCTACTAACTTCATCAAATCGATGTTGTGAAATTGAAGATTGTCTTTATTGAGCGTAAATTCTTCTTGTGGAAAATAGAATGTTTGGTTTATTAAGTCGAAATATTTAGTATTCATTTAGAGTGTAGTATTGAAGATTAATAAGTCATATAAAACAAAGTAATCTTGCATTCAAACTCTAATGTTTGCATAAATAATAGGTAGTTTTTCTTGAAATAAAAAAGTAATCCCAGAAAACAATGCTGTAAACTCATTTCTCAATCTGAAAAAAGGTTTTGTTAGTGCTAAGAAAATAGTATGTTTTTCTTGACTAAAAGTATTGTGATTAGTAGTGTTGGTACTTTTTTTCATTTGGACAAATGTAAAAAAATATATTTTGCGAAATGCAACTATTAAGGTAAAAAAATATTAGTTTTTATAATCTTCAAAAGATTTTATAATTAACTCATTTTCAACTTCTTGATTGATTTTAATGCTGCCAATACCATCAAGCAATGCGAATTGTATTTTACCATATTCATTTTTTTTGTCGTGAATAAGTAAGTCAAGTATGGGTTGTATGTCATTTTCTTCAAAAACGATACTATCAAAGATAGCATTTATTGTATTTTTAATTTCAAAATATTCCGTTTCAGCAATCAATCCTTTTTGCCAAGAAATAAAGCTTTCTAAAATCATACCAACAGCAATTGCCTCGCCGTGTAGCAAATTATTTTTATCCTCACTTTCAAGAAAATAACTCTCAATGGCATGTCCTAGGGTATGACCAAAATTCAATGCTTTTCGAATGCCATTTTCAGTTGGATCCTGCATTACAATAGTATTTTTAATGACAATAGAACTATATATTAATTCATCAAAATCGGTAAAGTCTGTATGTTTTAAATCTAAGAATTGCGACCAGTATTTTTTTTCTGCTATCAAACCGTGTTTAAGCATTTCTGCCAAACCAGAACGTATTTCGTTTTGAGGTAAAGTTGAAAGGTATTCGGTGTCAATTAACACCAATTTAGGATTATTAATAATTCCTATTTGATTTTTTAAATTCCCTAAATCTATACCGTTTTTGCCTCCAACAGAGGCATCAACCATAGCCAAAAGTGTTGTTGGAATGTTTATAAAATCTATACCTCTTTTAAAAGTTGATGCCACAAAACCACCAATGTCTGTAATAACTCCACCACCAATATTGATTAAAATACTTTTCCTATCACCGCCAAGTTCGGTTAGAATTGTCCAAATCTCCAAACAAGTATTGATGTTTTTTTCGCTTTCTCCAGCTTCTATTTCAATAATTTCAATGGATTTATCGGTTGCTAAAAAGGATAAAAAACGTAATAAACAAAGTTCATTTGTGTTACTATCTACTAAAATAAAAATAGTGGAATAGTTTTGTTGTACAATAAAATTATTGAGATTTTCATAGCCACTTTCGGAAAAAATAATAGAATAATTATCGGCTTGTATGGTTTCCATATTGATTATTGAATTTACAAGGCAAAATAAGTTATTTTTTTTTTCATACAACTATTTTGATATAATTAATTTGTATACTTTTGTTTAATATATTAATAACAAAGTTAAACAGAAATAATGCCGGTAGCTTTAAATAAAATACTTGAGGAAAAAGATATTGATAGAATCATTGAAATGGCTTGGGAAGATAGAACTCCTTTTGATGCTATTGAATTTCAATTCGGATTAAAAGAAGCTGATGTAAAAGTGTTAATGAAAAAAGAATTAAAATTTAGTAGCTATAAATTATGGAGAGAACGTGTTGAAAATTGTAAAACAAAGCATTTGGCAAAACGAAATGAGACAATAGACAGGTTTAAATGTAACAGACAAAGAGCTATTTCAAACAATAAAATTTCTAAAAGATAATTATATAACTTGATGAAAAAAGAAAGACCAGACAATATTGTATTTTCAGACGACAAAGGTTATAACGCTAGTTTATTACCCTATTCTACAAATGTTGGTGCTCCGGCAATTAAAATTGATGATTTAGTTTCTTGGAAAAGCAGAGGAATTACTAATGTTAATAAGGAGTTTGAAATTAAGTTTAATGAACTTAGAATGCAATACGAAGCCTTAATGGAAGAATACGAATGGAATGAATTGGTTTATGCCGCAAAATTTTCATTTGAACCGGTTATTGGCGAAATTTATCATTTATACAGAGGAGAAGACGGTATAAATTTTCTTTCCTTGATTGGACCAAATGAATGGAATAAAGAACATATTGGTACTTTCAAATTGAATAGTGACAAAAAATGGATTATCTTACAATAAAAAGATAGATTCGTTTCATACTATCCTAATGATCTTTTTATCAATAAATATTTTTACAATAAAAACCACAAAAGTTAAACAACATGCAAAAACATATTTCTTATGATGATATTATGGCAATGGAAAAACAAATGCGTGTTCATTTTGTTAACAGTTTAGGCGGATTTAAAAGTGTTTCATTAGTTGGTACAGTGGATAATTTATCCAATGAAAACTTAGCTATTTTTAGTTCTATATTTCATATTGGAGCAAATCCACCATTGATTGCATTAGTATTTAGACCAAGTCCTCCAGAACGTGATACTTTAAAAAACATATTGGAAACAGGTTGCTATACCATTAACCATATCAACGAAAAAATTTATAGACAAGCACATCAATCTTCTGCCCGATATGACAATATTATATCAGAATTTGATGCAACAGGTCTAAAAGCGGTTTATAAAAATAATTTCAAAGCACCCTATGTAAAAGAAAGTTTAATTCAATTAGGAATGGAGTTTAAAGAAAAAATCGATATCAAAATAAACAATACCACTATGATTATTGGTGAAATTTTTCAAGTTTATTTACCACAAAATTGTTTGAATGACGACGGTTTCATCGATTTAGAAAAAGCCAATACAATTACTTGTTCGGGTTTAGATAGTTATCACAAAACGATACAATTGGACCGATTAAGCTACGCAAAACCAGATAAAGCAATTACCTCATTACTGAAAATTGAATAAAAAAACTATAAATATTGTTTGGTTCAAACGTGATTTACGTTTTACAGATCACGAACCACTTTATTTGGCACAACAAGAAAAAGATATTCCAGTTTTATTTGTCTATTTTTTTGAGCCATCTGTAATGAATTTTGATGATTCTGATGTACGTCATTGGCGGTTTATTTATGAATCCATCCAAGAAATGCAATCTAAATTAAAGTCAATATCCTCTGAAATCTATTTTTTTTACACTGAAGTTGCAGCGGGTTTTGAAGAATTTCATAAAATTTATAACATAAAATCGGTTTTTTCACATCAAGAAATTGGAAATAAAATCACTTTTGATAGGGATAATGCAATGCAATCTTTTTTTGATTCTCATAAAATTCAATGGAAACAATCGCAAATGCATGGTGTCATCAGAAGATTAAAATCCAGAAGCAATTGGGACAAACGATGGGAGGAAGTGATGCGAGCCGAACCTAAAATGATTGACTTGAATTCTTTTAAATTTGAAAATTTAGACGCAAATTTATATCAAAAATGGAAAGGAAATCAACTCCCTGAAGCAATTACAACACGCAACAAAAACTTCCAACAAGGAGGTGAATATTGGGCTTGGCGATATCTGGATAGTTTTGTAAAAGAACGTCACGTCAACTATAGCAAACATATTTCCAAACCAAATTTAAGCAGAACGGGTTGTAGTAGAATGTCGCCTTATTTGACTTACGGAAACATTAGTATGCGAATGATTTATCAATATACCAATCAACATTATGAAACCTCCAAAAATAAAAGAGCGATGTTGAATTTTGTTTCTCGTTTGCATTGGCATTGTCATTTCATTCAAAAATTTGAAGACGAATGCGAAATGGAATTTGAAAACGCAAATAGAGCTTATGATTCTTTACTAAAAACAAAAAATGAAACCTTTATAAAAGCTTGGCAAGAAGGAAAAACAGGAGTTCCAATTGTGGATGCCTGTATGCGATGTTTGGTGGAAACTGGTTATATTAATTTCAGGATGCGCGCTATGGTGGTTTCGTTTTTTACATTCAATTTGTGGCAAGATTGGCGCGAATTACATTTTTTAGCACGTCAATTTTTAGATTACGAACCAGGAATTCATTATCCACAGATACAAATGCAATCGGGTACAACTGGAATTAATACGATTAGAATTTATAATCCAATAAAAAACTCTGAAGATCATGATTCAGAGGGGATTTTCATAAAAAAATGGATTCCAGAATTGAATGAAGTTCCAGTAGAATTAATTCACGAACCTTGGAAATTGAATGCTATTGAACAACAATTTTACAACTGCGAAATTGGGAAAGATTATCCTTTTCCAATTGTAGATATAGATGAAACGCGTAAAAGAGCCAGCGATATTGTTTGGGGTTTTAGAAACAAAGATGATGTTAAGGAAGAAGGAGTTAGAATCTTGAAAAAGCATGTTAATACATCAAGAAAAACTTTTAAAAATAAACTTAAATAATGACTGTTTTTTTAAAAGCAAAATGGGAAGATATTATCATGGCCAATTATGAAATTGACCCAGAATTATTGTTACCTTTTTTACCGAAAGGCTTGACGTTAGATTTGTATAAAGGTAAAGCATATGTGAGTTTGGTTGGTTTTATGTTCAAGAATACTAAACTTTTTAATATCTCCATTCCTTGGTTCGGATCATTTGAAGAAATCAATCTGCGGTTTTATGTAACAAGAGTAGAGCCAAACGGCAAAATAAAAAGAGGTGTGGTTTTTATTAACGAAACAATTCCTTATCCTATTGTGGCTTGGATGGCTAATAAATTATACAATGAACATTACACAGTTGTTCCAACAAAACATCGAATTGAAAAGAATGGGCAGAATAAATTGGTACAGTTTGATTGGAAGTTAGGCGCAAAATGGAACAGTATTCAGGTGCAATGTGAAACCCAATCAAATCCAATGACAGCCAATAGTTTTGAACAATTCATTTTTGAACACTATTATGGATATACCAAAATAGACTCGCAAAACACAGAGGAATACCAATTGCAACATCCGAGTTGGATGATTCATGAAGTTATGGATTATTCAATTGATTGCGATTTTAAAACAATGTATGGTAATTCATTTTCGGTTTTAAACCATACAAAACCAACAGAAGTATTTATAGCAAAAGGATCCGAAGTCGCTATTTTTTGGAAACGTAAAAAAGTGATAGTATGATATGAAAGGAGTAAAAAAACAAAATCTACCCACTAAGTTATGTATCGTTTGTAACAAACCCTTTTCATGGCGTAAGAAATGGGAAAAAGTTTGGGAGGAAGTGAAATATTGTAGTGACAAGTGTAGAAGTAAAAAGTAAAAAGCATTTTGAAACTTAATGTCTTAATAATTTAAAAATAGCAATGTCAAAAACGTTACGATTAATTCTCGGAGATCAGTTAAATAGTAATCATTCTTGGTATAATAACGTTAATGATTCGGTTACTTATGTTATGATGGAAATTCGTTCTGAAACCGATTATGCCAAACACCATATTCAAAAAGTGATTGGAATATTTTCTGCTATGCGTTATTTTAAATATGATTTAATTGGTAATAATCATAAAGTTATATATATTTACTTGAATGATAATAACAACTTAAATACCTTTGAAAAGAATATTAAAAATCTAATTTCATTACACAATTTTACTCATTTTGAATACCAATTACCTGACGAATATCGAGTAGATTTGGATTTAAAAAACCTTTGTAAAACAATTTCAATTTCGAATGCTGTTGTTGATTCTGAACATTTTTTTACCACTCGAAACGAACTTGGCGATTTCTTTGAAGGTAAGAAAATGTATTTAATGGAAAGTTTTTATCGTGCTATGAGAAAAAAGCACAATGTGATGATGGACGGCAATAAACCGCTAACGGGACAATGGAATTATGATGGCGAAAACCGAGAAAAATTACCCAAAAATCACAAGTTAATTTTGCCTATAGTTTTTAATAATGATGTATCACTTATTTATGAAGAAATTATTAAAGCTACTATTGAAACTATCGGGACTGTCGATGCTAATAACTTCGTTTGGCCGATAAATAGACTGCAATCTTTAGAATTATTAGATTTTTTTGCAGAACATTGCTTACAATTATTTGGAAGTTATCAAGACGCGATGACTCCAAACGAATGGTCTTTGTATCATTCTCGTATTTCATTTTCAATGAATGTAAAAATGATTTCGCCTCAAGAAGTTATTGAACGGTGTATTGAAGAATGGAGAAAACGTCCCAACGAAATAGAATTCAACCAATTGGAAGGTTTTGTGCGTCAAATAATTGGTTGGCGCGAATACATGAGAGGTATTTATTGGAGCAAAATGCCCGAATTTGCAAGTATGAACTTCTTCAATAATCAAGAAAAATTGCCTGATTGGTTTTGGACAGGAAAGACCAAAATGAATTGCATGAAAGATGCGATAAATCAATCATTACAATTTGCTTATGCGCATCATATTCAGCGGTTGATGATTACTGGTAATTTTGCGCTTTTGGCAGGAATCCATCCTGACGAAATCGACGCTTGGTATCTTGGAATTTATATTGATGCCTTTGAATGGGTTGAAATCACCAATACTCGTGGCATGAGTCAATTTGCAGATGGTGGTATTGTGGGAACAAAACCCTACGTGAGTTCTGCTTCCTATATTGATAAAATGAGCCATTATTGTGGGAGTTGTTTTTATAAAAAAGCGCTCAAAACTGGAGAAAAATCCTGTCCGTTCAATAGTTTGTATTGGAATTTTTACGACAGAAATGAAGCTAAATTGTCAAAAAATCCTCGAATTGGCATGATGTATAATGTTTGGAGAAAGATGAAACCAGAGGACAAAACGGCTATGTTAGAACAAGCTGATTACTACTTGAAAAATATAAATGAATTATGAGAACTACAATAGTTTGGTTTAAAACCGATTTGAGATTACACGACAACGAAACAATAATCAAAGCCATTGCACAAAGCGATCAAATCATTCCTGTATATTGTTTTGATGATACTGAATATGTTACCACTGAATTCGGATTTAAAAAAACAGGAAGTTTTAGAACACATTTTTTACTAGAATCATTAATTGATTTGGATAAAAATTTACGAGAATTAGGTTCAGGATTATTAATTTTAAAAGGAAAATCTGAAATTGAAATTCCGAATATAGTTCAACAATATAAGGCAACTAAAGTTTTTGCAAAAAAAGAAGTTTCTTATGAAGAAAAGCAAACTGAGGAAAAAGTTAGAGATGCATTATTTAAGTTAAAATGTGAACTCAAAACATTTAGCACAAGTACATTATACCATGCTGAAGATTTGCCTTTTTCAATTAAAGATATTCCAGATGTATTTACTAATTTCAGAAAGAAAACAGAAAAAGATGCTGCAATAAGAACTGCTTTTGAAGCACCAAATCAAATTAAATCTTTAGAGATTCCAGTATTAAATTTACCAACATTGGATGAATTAGGTTTAGAATTTATAAATATAGATTCAAGAGCAGTAATTCAATTTAAAGGAGGAGAAACCGAAGCAATAAAACGACTTAATTATTATTTTTTTGAATCCAAATGCATTTCAAATTATAAAGAAACTAGAAACGGAATGGTTGGCGCTGATTATTCCTCTAAATTTTCGGCTTGGTTGGCTTTGGGATGTATTTCCCCCAGATTTATTTATGACGAACTCAAAAAATATGAATTGCAATTTGGAGCTAATCAATCGACCTATTGGTTGATTTTTGAATTATTGTGGCGAGATTATTTTAGATTTATGATGAAAAAACACAATGCTAAATTCTTTCAACAAGCTGGAATTCAAGATAAAGGAATGTATATAAATAAACACAACACCCAAGAACTTCAAAAATGGATAAATGGAGAAACAGATGTTGATTTTGTTGATGCTAATATGATTGAATTAAAACATACAGGATTTATGAGTAATCGTGGACGACAAAATGTAGCAAGTTATTTATGCAATGATTTGAAACTCGATTGGCGTTATGGAGCAGCTTATTTTGAACAACAACTTATTGACTATGATGTTTGTAGTAATTGGGGAAATTGGGCTTATCTAGCTGGTGTAGGCAATGATCCTAGAGGGAACCGTTATTTTAATATTGAAAAACAAGCAGCAGATTATGATAAAGATAAAAAGTATAGGAATTTGTGGTTGAAATCATAAAAAATATTCTAAAACTCTATTTACATTTGCATAATTAATAAAATTTCGATGGATCAAATTTTCAACAATACCGAGGTTGCTTTTGCATTAAAAAGCGATACCGAATTGGATAGAGCTTATTTTTTATTTAAAATGATTTCGAATGAGCCATTGGTTAGAATAGGAACTGCAGTAACTAATTTTGCATTAAATGCTCATTTACCAGTCGAAGGTTTGATTCGAGCCACCGTTTTCGATCATTTTTGTGGAGGCATAAATGAAATGGATTGTCTTAATGTTGTTGAGAATATGTTTACTAAGGGCGTTTCTTCCGTCCTAGATTATTCTGTGGAAGGTAAAGAAGAAGAAGACCAATTTGATGCAGCATTAGAAATGACTTTAAAAACCCTTGAATTTGCTAAAGAAAGACAAGCAATTCCTTTTGCAGTTTTCAAACCAACAGGTTTAGGTCGATTGGATTTATATACTAAAATAGGAGAGAAGCAACCACTTTCAGATGCTGAACAAGCGGAATGGGATCGCGTTAAGGAACGTTTTGAAATCATTTGCAAAACAGCACATTCAAAGGATGTTGCTTTATTAATTGATGGTGAAGAAAGTTGGATGCAAGATGCTGCTGATGAATTAGTTGAAGAAATGATGCGGAAATATAATAAAGAAAAAGCTATTGTTTTCAATACGTTACAAATGTACCGTTGGGATAGATTAGATTATTTGAAAGCTCTGCATGATCGCGCCAAAGCAGATAATTTTTATATCGGAATGAAATTGGTTCGTGGTGCTTATATGGAAAAAGAACACAAACGAGCAGAAGAAAATGGATATCCAACTCCAATTTGCAAGAGTAAACAAGCTACTGATGACAATTATAATGAGGCGTTAGATTATATGATGCAACATATTGATACAATGGCAATTTTTGTTGGAACACACAACGAAGAAAGTTCATACAAGTTACTTGAAATGCAAATAGCTAAAGGAATCTCTAAAAATGACCAAAGAATTTGGTTCGGACAATTGTATGGAATGAGTGATAACATCAGTTATAACTTAGCAGCACAAGGCTATAATGTTGCTAAATATTTACCTTTTGGTCCCGTTCGTGATGTGATGCCTTATTTGATTCGTCGTGCAGAAGAAAATACTTCTGTTGCTGGACAAACTAGTCGAGAATTAAACTTATTGAATACAGAAAGAAAAAGAAGAAAGATCGAAAAGTAATAATAAACTACAGACTAATGTTTTTTTTGTGGCACATCTAATTCTTTGTTCTTAAAATAGTGCTTTGTAATTATAAAAAAATGATTTCCTTTCGAGTAGCTTTATTTTTAGTGAAAAACCTATTAGGTTTGAGGATACACTTTCAAGGCCTCTTTCAAAATAGCCACCGAACGTAGTAAATCATCTTTTTTGAGTACATAGGCAATTCTAACTTCATTCAATCCTACATTAGGAGTAGAATAGAAACCAGCTGCTGGTGCTACCATAACCGTTTCACCATTATTATCATAACTTTCTAAAAGCCATTGCGCAAAGTCGTCAGCATTTTTTACAGGCAATTGAGCAATGCAATAAAAAGCTCCTTTCGGAGTTGCTACTTTTACACCTTCAATTTTTTGTAATTCAGTTACTAACGTATCTCTTCTTTGTTTGTATTCTGCAATCACATCATCAAAATAACTTTGTGGAGTTTCTAGCGCAGCTTCGCTAGCAATTTGTGCATAAGTGGGTGGACTTAATCGAGCTTGGGCAAACTTCATAGACGTAGCTATCAATTCCTTGTTTTTAGAAACGATACAACCAATCCTTGCGCCACACATACTATATCTTTTAGAAACAGAATCAATCATGATGGCATGTTCTTCTAATCCGTGAATATTCATCACTGAGTAGTGTTTGTCATTTTTATCGTAAATGAATTCTCTATATACTTCATCGGCAATTAAAAACAAATCATGTTTTTTGACTAAGACGGCTAGTTGCATGATTTCCTCCTCAGAGTATAAATATCCCGTTGGGTTTCCTGGATTACATATTAAGATAGCTTTGGTTTTTGGCGTAATCAATTTTTCAAATTCCGCAATAGGAGGTAAGGCAAACCCTTCGTCTATAGTAGAAATAACCGGTACTACTGTCACTCCCGAAGCGGTTGAAAATCCATTGTAGTTGGCATAAAAGGGTTCGGGTATAATAATTTCATCCTCTGAATCCATAGTGCTTCCCATGGCAAAAAGTAACGCTTCTGAACCACCAGTAGTGATAATAATATCAGCAACATCAATAGGCAAACCATGTGATTTATAATAGGCAGATAATTTAGTTCTATAGCTTTCAAATCCAGCAGAATGGCTGTACTCTAATACTTTGATGTCGGCATTTTTTACAGCACTCAAAGCTACTTCTGGTGTTTTAATATCAGGTTGACCTATGTTTAAGTGATATACTTTATGTCCTTTCTTTTTAGCAATTTCAGCATAAGGAACCAGTTTTCTTATGGGTGATTCTGGCATTTTTTGCCCTTTTAAGGATATCTTCGGCATGATATTTTTTTTGTATTACAAATTTGCAATTTATTCTCGTGATAACAATTCATTTAGAACTATGATAAAGAAAGTATGTAGTCAAATTTAATTAAATTGAGCCCGATACAATGTCGAACTCATGAGTATAAAAATACTTTTTAACCTTTTGTGTTGAGTCTGAATCCTATACTTTTCTTTTATTGCATCATTGGGCTCTTAGTTTTCTTTTCCAGTAAGTTGACTACTGGTTTTTCAATTACTTCGCCCTTAATCTTTATCGCCACTTTTCCATCTTCAGTATTCACAGCATTACTTTCTACCGTAATAGTTTTTCTAATCAGACCCGTGTGCATATTATATTTTACCTCTATTTTTCCAGTTTTCCCTGGTGGAATAGGTTCGGTCGGTTTTGAAGGCACAGTGCAACCACAAGTTGATTGAACATTAGTAACAATCAAGTCAGCATCTCCCGTATTAGTAAACTCAAATACACGGATACCATTATCATCTTCTTTGTTGGTCGTACCATAATCTATGGTATTATCCTTATCCTTAAACTCAATTTTGGCACCTACTTGGGCAAAAACAGTAGCATTTAATAACAGCACAGCAATAAATATAACTTTTTTCATAGGTCAAATCCTTTATATGATTTAGTAAAAATACGTCCTTTAAATAAATACACAAAAAAATACTTCTTAATTTTTTCTAAAGTCTTTATTAATTACTTTTGCATTTCAATTTACAAAATGTGCGCCATAGTGTTTTGGAGCGAAAAGACAGTGATATTAAACCAACCATGTTCCCGCTTTCCGCGTTACAAGGTAACTGCTACAATCGGGGCTAAAAGAGAAACGTATTGCACTTTTACATTCTAAAATCAAAAATCTAATATCTAACTATTATATGATTCCTACACAATTCAATGCCGCTGAAGTAGAAAAAAAATGGTATGACTACTGGATGAAAAACAAGTATTTTTATTCCAAACCCGACCATAGAACGCCTTATACCATTACCATTCCGCCACCAAATGTGACGGGAGTTTTGCATATGGGGCACATGTTGAATAACACTATTCAAGATGTTCTGATTCGTCGTGCCAGATTAAAAGGTTTCAATGCGTGTTGGGTACCAGGAACCGATCATGCATCAATTGCAACAGAGGCAAAAGTGGTAGCTAAACTAAAAAGTGAAGGTATCAACAAAAACGATTTAACTCGGGAAGAGTTCTTAAAACACGCTTGGGATTGGACAAATAAATACGGTGGAACCATTCTAGAACAGTTAAAACAACTAGGTTGTTCTTGTGATTGGGACAGAACCAAATTCACTATGGATCCTGATATGTCTGCCTCTGTAATTCGCTCGTTTGTAGATTTATATAACAAGGGCTATATATATCGTGGCTTCCGAATGGTCAACTGGGACCCCGAAGCAAAAACTACCTTGTCTGACGAAGAAGTAATATTTGAAGAGCGACAAGGAAAATTATATTTTTTAAAATATCAAATCGAAGGAAGTTCAGACTTTTTAACGGTTGCAACCACAAGACCTGAAACGATTTTTGGAGATACTGCTATTTGTATTAATCCAAATGATGAACGTTTTAAACACCTGAAAGGTAAAAAAGCAATTGTCCCAATCTGCAATAGAGTTGTGCCAATCATCTTTGATGACTATGTGGATATGGAATTTGGAACAGGTTGTTTAAAAGTAACTCCTGCACATGATGTAAACGATAAAGCTTTAGGAGAAAAAAACAACCTAGAAATCATCGATATCTTCAACGAAGACGCTACATTAAATTCTTATGGTTTACACTACCAAGGCAAAGACCGTTTTGTGGTGCGTGAAGAAATTATTATTGAATTAGAAAACAATGGTTCTTTAGTTAAAGTAGAAAACCATCTCAATAAAGTAGGGACATCCGAAAGAACCAAAGCTGTTATAGAACCTCGCTTGTCTGATCAATGGTTTTTGAGTATGGAAGAATTGGTTAAACCAGCTATCAAAGCAGTATTAGAAACTAAAGAAATAAAATTATACCCTTCGCGTTTTGATAATACCTATCGTCACTGGTTAGAAAATATTCGCGATTGGAATATTTCTCGCCAATTATGGTGGGGTCAACAAATACCAGCTTTTTACTATGGCGATGGCAAAGAAGATTTCGTGGTTGCTGAAACTATCGGGCAGGCATTAGAATTAGCAAAAAAGAAAACTGCCAACTCCAATCTGACCACTGACCACTTGCGCCAGGACTCTGACGCTTTAGACACTTGGTTCTCCTCTTGGTTATGGCCTATGGCTGTTTTTGGAGGTATCATGGAACCAGAAAATGAAGATTTTAAATACTATTATCCAACCAATGATTTGGTTACAGGTCCAGATATTTTATTCTTTTGGGTGGCACGAATGATTAT
Organism: Flavobacterium sp.; assembly: GCF_049318185.1. GTDB lineage: Bacteria > Bacteroidota > Bacteroidia > Flavobacteriales > Flavobacteriaceae > Flavobacterium. The sequence goes on from NZ_JBMOGV010000026.1 coordinate 18,585, forward strand.
TGCAGGTTATGAATATATGGGTCAAAAACCGTTTACCAATGTTTATCTAACAGGTTTAGTACGCGACAAACAACGTCGTAAAATGTCTAAATCGTTGGGAAACTCTCCTGAACCATTAGAATTGATTAAAAAATTCGGTGCCGATGGGGTTCGTGTAGGATTATTATTGAGTGCCTCTGCCGGAAATGATATCATGTTTGACGAAGAGTTGTGCAACAATGGCAAAGCTTTTGGTAATAAAATATGGAATGCCTTCCGATTAATCAAAGGTTGGGAAGTTGCTGATATTCCGCAACCTGAGAGCGCTAAAGTAGCTGTTGAATGGTATCAAGCCAAGTTACAACAAACCTTAGTAGAAATAGAAGACCATTTTGATAAATATCGTTTGTCTGATGCTTTGATGAGTATATATAAATTGGTATGGGATGATTTCTGTTCGTGGTTCTTGGAAATGATTAAACCAGCTTACCAACAACCTATTGATCGTACTACCTTTGATAAAGCCATTGAAATGTTAGAAGCTAACTTGAAGCTATTGCATCCATTCATGCCTTTTCTAACAGAGGAGATTTGGCAATATATAGCAGATAGAACATCAGAGCAGGCTTTAATCATTGCGGAATATCCAAAGTTAACCTCATTTGATGCAAAATTAATAGTTGATTTTGATTTTGCTATGGAAGTAATTGCAGGTGTTAGAACTGTTCGAAAAGAGAAAAACATTGCAATAAAAGACGCTATTGATTTGAAAGTAATCAACAACGAAAAAGTAAGTTTTTATTTTGACTGTGTAATTATGAAGTTGGGCAATATTACTTCTTTAGAATATATTTCTGATAAGATAGATGGCGCTCTAACTTATCGTGTTAAATCAAACGAATATTTTATACCCGTTTCAGGAAATATTGACATTGTTGCTGAAATTGCCAAGCTAACCGAAGAGTTGAAGTATACCCAAGGTTTCTTGCGCAGTGTGCAAGAGAAACTTGCTAATGAAAAATTTGTAGCTGGCGCACCACCACAAGTCATAGATAACGAAAGAAAGAAAGAAGCCGATGCATTGGCAAAGATGGCTACTATAGAACAGAGCTTAGCGAGTTTAACGAATGGTCTTAAGTAATATTTTAAATTAATTAAGACCACTAAAGATTAACTTAAGACTAAAAACAATAGCTATTTTCAGCCACTAACTTTGCGGTAATAGTTTCTCTTAATCCAACGATGTTTGGCATGTTAGTATATTTTGTAAAGCGTCGTAATCCCATAAGCATCATGCGTTGTTCGTCGCCTTCGGCAAAAGAAATTATGGTTTCTTTTCCTTTTTGATTGATTATATCTACTGCCTTGTATAAGTATAGCTTGGCCATAGCAATTTGTTCTTTTACTTTGTCTTCGCCTTGTGCTTTTGCCATCTTCTCAGTTCGTAATAACGTGCTTTCTGCCATGTAAATTTCGATTAACATATCGGCAGCAGCCATCAATAATTGTTGGTGTGAATCTAAATCCATTCCATATTTTTGAACTGCTCCACCAGCTACCATTAGGAATGCTTTTTTCAATTTTTCAATTATTTCTTTTTCTTCTGCAAATAATTCAGAATAGTCTGGAGTTTCAAATGATGGAATTCCCATCAATTCTTCTAGCACTTTTGAGGCAGGGCCTAGTAAATCAATATGGCCTTTCATGGCTTTTTTGATTAGCATCCCTACCGATAACATTCGGTTAATTTCATTGGTACCTTCATAGATACGGGCAATACGAGCATCGCGCCACGCACTTTCCATGGGAGTATCTTCTGAGAAACCCATGCCACCATAAATTTGAATGCCTTCGTCTGCACAATTTTGAACATCTTCCGAAACCGCTACTTTAAGTATAGAACACTCGATTGCAAATTCTTCCACCCCTTTTAATTCAGCTTCTTGGTGTGATGCACCTTCGGCTTCACGCAGTTTTATTCGTGTTTCAATGTCTTTTGCGGCTCTATAGGTGGCGCTTTCCCCAGCATAAGTAGATGTTGCCATTTCGGCCAATTTGTATCGAATTGCACCAAACTGTGCGATAGGTGTATTGAATTGTACTCTCTCGTTAGCATAAATCACCGCATTGGAAGTCACACGACGTTGTGCGTCCAGACAGGCAGCAGCGAGTTTGATACGACCAACATTTAACGCATTCATTGCTATTTTAAACCCTTCACCACGTCCAGCTAGCATATTTTCGACAGGAACTTTGGTATCAGCAAAAAATACTTGACGCGTTGAGGAAGCACGAATGCCTAGTTTGTGCTCTTCTTCGTTCATCGTAATGCCATTGGTAGCATCATTTTCTATAATAAAACCTGTAATGTTTTTATCATCTTCAATTCGGGCAAAAACTATAAACACTGAGCAGAAACCTGCATTGGATATCCACATTTTTTGTCCCGTGATGGAATAGAATTTGCCATCATCAGACAAAACGGCTTTGGTTTTTCCAGAATTGGCATCACTTCCTGCACCTGGTTCTGTTAAACAATAGGCACCAAACCATTCGCCAGAAGCTAATTTAGGTACGTATTTTTGTTTTTGAACTTCAGTTCCATACAACGTTATTGGCATAGTTCCAATTCCGGTATGTGCTCCAAATGCTGTTGAGAAAGAACCCGTTGCACCAGAAATATAATCACATACCAAGCAGGTATCTACAAATCCCATTCCCATGCCGCCATACGCTTCGGGAACCGCAACGCTCAGGAAACCCATATCACCAGCCAATCGAATGGTGGCTTCTGTAAAGGCGTAATCTTTCTTTTCAAAACGGTCTTTGTACGGCCAGATTTCTTTATCAACAAATTCTCTAACGCTGTCACGCATCATGATTTGCTCTTCTGAAAAATCTTCTGGTGTGAAGATGTCTTCGCAGTTTGTTTCTTTTACGAGGAATTGACCTCCACGGGTTATATCGCTCATTGTATTGTTATTTTAAATTTTGAATTATAAATTTTAAATTATTTCTTTTCTTGTGATGTTTTGATAATCTTGGTTATTATGTTGATTATGTGTTCTATTTCTATGAGATATTCTTCAACTTCTATTTTAGTCAATTCTGATTTATCTAATAGTCTTAACCAATACTATGTTTCTCTTGCTTCTTTGTTTGCAATCGAAAGCTTATTGACAAAATCTTTCATTGACTGTCCTGCAATTGCTTCTTCAACATTTGCACCTATACTAGTTCCACATCTGAGTAATTGTTTAGAAACTATAAATTCGTTTTCTTTTTTTAATTTAATAAATAATTTGATAATCATCAGAGAAAAATCAAATGTTTTATTAGCTATCAGATTGTCTTTCATTTAAAATTTAGAATTTAAAATTTATAATAATTCATAAATCCCCGCTGCACCTTGTCCTGTTCCTACACACATCGAAACAATTCCGTATTTATTACCACGGCGTTTCATTTCGTCAAATAATTGTACCGATAATTTTGCTCCAGTACACCCTAATGGATGTCCTAAAGCAATTGCACCACCATTTACATTGATTATAGCTGGATTGATTTCTAATGCTCTAGTTACCGCCAATGCTTGTGAGGCAAAAGCTTCGTTTAATTCAACTAGATTAATATCGTTTAATGTTAATCCTGCCTGTTGTAATGCCTTTGGGATGGCTTTTACTGGGCCAATTCCCATAATTCTTGGTTCAACACCCGCTGCGGCATAACTTACCATACGAGCAATAGGAGTAAGGTTCAATTCTTTTACCATTTCTTCGCTCATGATTAATACGAATGCTGCACCGTCACTCATTTGCGAGGAATTTCCAGCGGTTACACTACCACCCGCTGCAAAAACCGGTTTTAATCCCGATAAAGCTTGAGTAGATGTTCCGGCTCTTGGTCCTTCGTCTTGGGTGACTGTGTAAGATTTAGTTTCTTTTTTACCATTTTCGTTGATAAATGTTTGTTCTACAGTTATTGGAACAATTTGATTGTCAAATTTACCATCGGCTTGAGCTTGCAACGCTTTTTGGTGTGAATTGAAAGCAAACTCATCTTGGTCTTCGCGAGAGATATTGAATTGTTTGGCAACCGCTTCCGCAGTTAAACCCATTCCCCAATAGTAATCTTCGTTTCCTTCCTTTGCAACGGCATAATCTGGAGTGGGTTTGTAACCACCCATTGGGATAAAACTCATGCTTTCGGCGCCACCAGCGATAATACAATCTGCCATACCGCTTTGGATTTTGGCTGTTGCCATAGCAATTGTTTCTAGTCCAGAAGCGCAATATCTATTTACGGTTACGCCAGGTACATCGGTTACTTTTAATCCCATTAGGGAAATTAAACGCGCAACGTTTAAACCTTGTTCGGCTTCGGGCATGGCGTTTCCAACCATTACGTCATCAATTCGACTTTTATCAAAATCGGGAAACTGAGACATTAAATACTCAATAGTTTCTGCTGCTAATTCATCGGGCCGTTTGAAACGGAAAACTCCTTTCGGTGCTTTTCCTACCGCTGTTCTGTATCCTTTTACTATGTAGGCTGTTTTCATAATTTT